>JACNLK010000059.1 GCA_014381505.1 Candidatus Desulfatifera sulfidica
GGAATAAAGTTTGGTCTTTTTTTGGAGCGTAACGCATAAATGAGTCAAAATCAGCAAAAATTGTGGCGGTTGCCAACCAAAAGGGCGGGGTGGGCAAAACCACCTCGGCTGTCAGTCTGGCTGCGGCCCTGGCAAAAAAGAAAAAAAAGGTTCTTCTGGTGGACTCAGATCCACAGGGGAATGGGTCCAGTGGTTTGGGCATACGAGTTCGTGAGTTGAAACGGCACCTGTATCACAGCTACACGGGCAGTGTTCCTCTGGCAGAGATTTTGCTGGACACGGATATACCTTATTTGAGTGTCGTGCCCACCAGTATTGATCTGGCTGCGGCAGAGGTGGAACTTGTGGGTGTGGATCAGCGGGAGCGTTGTCTGGAAAGATTACTTGCTTCTGTGGTTGATCAGTTTGATTATGTCCTGATTGATTGTCCGCCATCTCTTGGACTGTTGACTGTTAATGCTTTGACCAGCGCTCACTCGGCCCTTATACCCATGCAATGTGAGTATTATGCCCTTGAGGGATTGGCACAGCTGGTTAACACCATTCGTTCGGTGAAAAAACGTCTGAACCCTGACCTGTTCATTGAAGGATTGTTGTTAACAATGTTTGATCGCAGGAACAAATTGTCCTTCCAGGTTGCAGAAGAGGTGAAACGCCATTTTGGAAAGCAGGTTTTTAAGACCATTATTCCACGCAATGTCCGATTGAGTGAATGCCCAAGCCATGGTCAGTCCATTATCGATTATGATCCACGTTCCACAGGGGCCCAGGCCTACGTGAAACTGGCCGCTGAGTTTCTCAGAAATCAGAGGAAGTAGGGAGAGAAGATGGCAAAGAAAACAGGATTGGGGCAGGGTGTTGGTTTACTCTTTTCCCAGGATGAAGATCAGGAGATGTACTTTGAGTGCCCTGTGGAGCAGATCGCTCCCAACAAGCATCAACCCCGGACTGTCTTTGACGAGGAGGGCCTTGAGGAGTTGACCTCTTCAATTCGGGAGAGTGGTATCATTCAGCCTTTGATTGTTACCCCCATGGGTGATGACCAGTATGAACTGATTGCTGGTGAGCGGCGGCTGCGAGCCGCAAAAAGGGTTGGGCTTGAACAGGTGCCGGTTGTGGTTCGCATCGACGTGAATGATGACGATCTTCTTGAGCTGGCAGTGATCGAGAATGTTCAACGCAGGGATCTTAATGCGGTGGAAGAGGCTGAGGCCTATGAGAAGCTGATTGAAAAATTTGGTTATACCCAGGAGCAGGCTGCAAAAAAGGTTGGGAAAAGCCGCTCTGCCGTAGCTAACTTATTGAGATTGTTGCAACTTCCAGGGTTTGTCAAGGGGGATTTACAGTCCGGAATTCTGTCAGAGGGCCATGCGAGGTCTTTGTTGCGATTGATGGATGATCCTGTGTTGATGAAAGAAGTGCGGGATCAGATCGTCGACAGGAAGTTGTCAGTGCGACAAACTGAGAAATTGATTCGCAAGTCCCTTAATGCAAACCGGCAGGTGAGAAAAAAAGCACCTGTAGAGAGTGAGACCATACCGGCTTCTTATTCTCAGGCGTTGTCCAATCAGCTGACGAATCATCTGAATTCCAAGGTGGCGATTGTGCAGAATGGCACCCGCGGAAAGTTGGAAATCGAATATTATTCTTTGGATGACCTTGAGCGTTTGATAGAGATTATTGAGGGTGGCCGTCCATTTTCTTCAGGGGAGAAAAACTAATGGCATTGATGCAACTGACGATTATTCCCATGGGAACCGGCGAGCCCGGTGTAGGCGACTATGTCCTGGCCATTCAGAAAAAACTGGAAGAGAAGGGCGCTGTTTTTCGCCTGAGCGATATGGGAACTCTGATAGAGGGTGAGCCCAAATATCTCCTTCATCTGGCAGCATCCATCTATGAAGTTCCATTTGAGCAGGGAGCGGTGAGGGTGGTGACCCAGATCTCCATTGATGATCGTCGCGACAAGGACGTTCATATCGGGGATAAGATTATTTCGGTGATCCGTCGTGATCCGTGACAGGAATCTTCCCGGTTCTTTTTTCATAACTGATCCGGGCAGCATGTTTTGAAGCGTCGCAGATAAGAGGACTTGCGTGTTGCAGGGGATGTGTTTTTTTGTTAAAAGCCGTGTTTTTTAAATACAGACCTTTTTCTGCTGTTGTGTCGTGGAGTAACGTGTAACGAAGCAATAGCTCTTCTCTTTCAGCCTCTCTTGAAAAATTGTTTTTTAGCTCAAGGTCTCTGTTGTGCTCAAATTTTGGTCCTTTGGATATCGACTCTATGCCTGCTGTAATTTTTTTTGCAGGCATAGGTCTTGAACTGAAATCTTTATTTGTCAAAGTACCCTTTATATTCTGGCACAGAGGGTTGTGTCTGATTTCCAGCGTCTTCACCTATCGAACTCGTCATGAATAAAAACAAAAAGTATCAACGTCTTTGGCTGCTTCCTTTGATTGTTTCTCTTGTTCTCTTTCTGATCGGGATTAATGTCAATGAGCCGCAGCGCGTTCTGGAGCAGTCCTGGAACATCTGTCTGTCCTGCATCGGTATCGGGTGATTGGGATGGAGACGATTCGTAAACTGATTCAGACCCTGGCGGCTCTGCTCACGAACGGTTACTGGCTTTTTCCGGCCACACGCAATATTTACCAGGGGCCGATGAAGATCATCTGTTCCCCGGGGCTTAATTGTTATTCCTGTCCGGCTTCGACAACATACTGTCCCATCGGTGCCATCCAGCAGTTGCTGCTGGGGGTTCGTTTTACCCTGGAATCCGGGGCTTTTTATGTTGGCTCGTATGTCTTTGGCAGTATCGGGCTGATTGGCGCACTGACCGGGCGTCTGACCTGTGGCTGGCTCTGTCCCTTTGGTCTCATTCAGGAACTGCTCCACAAAATCCCTTCGGTCAAATTCCCGACAATTCCCGGATGGCTTCGTTATCCTAAATATGGGATGCTCCTCTTTTTTGTTATTCTTTTCCCCCTGTTTCTGACCAATGAGTGGGACATGGGTGATCCCTGGTTTTGTAAGTATGTCTGTCCGGCCGGGACGTTAGAGGCTGGAATTCCCATGCTTTTACTTCAGCCGGATTTGCGGGCAACCCTTGGTCTGATCTTTTATAATAAACTGTTTTGGATGTTTGTATTTTTGGGCTGGAGCGTGACCACAAGCCGCCCGTTTTGCCGGACCACCTGCCCCCTGGGTGCCTTTTACGGGTTGTTTAATCGCATCAGTCTCATTCAACTTCGTTTGGATGAGGAGAAGTGCACCGATTGCGGGATTTGTGCCCAGGTTTGCCCCATGGGTATTCAGTTTAACAAGAGCGTCGGCAGCCCTGAATGTATCGGCTGTCTGCGTTGTCTGAATGAGGCCTGTACGTTTGGTGCCATTTCCGTGAAATGCGGCGGGCTTGATCTTCAGGCGTTGAACCGCGCCGGATTGAGAAAGGCGCAACAGATTCAAGCGGCATCCCAGATTGATCAGCAGGGTGGAAATTAACGCGACTTTGCAGAAGAAAATTTTCCCGGATCGTGCTACACTTTATAAGTATTGAATCATACGTTTTTATATCCCTGAGCTCATCGGGTCGGGGTGATAATTCAACGAGATACGCCAATTGTAAAATCTAAAAGGAATGACCATGGCAGCGACAGTACAGCAGCTCTACCGCAGGATAGATGACACTCGGGCCCTTTGTTTTAACGTGGAGTCCACGCGTCCGCTCAGCGATCAGGAACTGGACCGGTTGCGCCTGATTCTGGCCGATGGTTTTCTTATTGACACGGTTTCGCAGAGCCCGGTTCTCAGCGGTGGTCGAGTGGTGGAAGTGGGGCCGCGCCTCAACTTTGCCACGGCCTGGTCGTCCAATATGGTTTCCATCTGCCGGGCTACCGGACTCGACAGCGTCACCCGGGTCGAGCGTTCGCGTCGGTACCTGGTACCCGATGGTGATGACCTTGAGACCTTTATTGCCGCACATCATGACCGGATGACCGAGTGTCCCTATGCTGAGCCCCTGACCACCTTTGAGACCGGGATTTCCCCTGAGGCGGTCTATGATGTGGATCTCATGAGTGGCGGCCCTGATGCCCTGCTGGATATCCCCGGGATTTCCATGGATGAGTGGGACCGCAATTTCTACTACGATTACTTTGTTAAACGGCACAATCGCAATCCAACCATCGTCGAGATCATGGATCTCAACAACGCCAATTCCGAGCATTCGCGGCACGGCTTTTTCAAGGGCCGCCAGATTGTCGATGGGGAGGAGATAACCGGGACACTTTTTGATGTGGTGACGGAAACCCTTACGGCCAACCCCAAGGGGTCTTTGATTGCTTTCAAGGACAATTCCAGTGTGGTTGCCGGTTATGACATGTCGACCATCTATCCGCAGACCCCGGGGCAGCCCGGTCCATTTGTTTCGGCCGATGTTCGTTGTCATGTCCTGCTGACCGCTGAGACTCACAACTTCCCCACTGGTGTGGCTCCCTTTCCCGGAGCTGAGACCGGGACAGGAGGTCGAATCCGCGACGTCCAGGGGACTGGCAAGGGCGGTTTTGTCATAGCCGGAACGACCGGTTACTGCGTGGCCAATCTCCATATTCCAGGTTATGACCTTGCCTGGGAAGAGCAGTATCCCTGTCCTGACAACCTGGCATCGGCTCTGCAAATTGAGATCGAGGCCAGTAACGGGGCCTCGGATTATGGCAATAAGTTTGGTGAGCCCATGATTCAGGGTTTTACCCGTTCTTTTGATTTGCGCCTCTCTGGTGGTGAGCGTTGGGGCTTTCTGAAACCGGTCATGTTTACCGCTGGGATCGGTCAGATTGATGATCGTCATCTGATCAAGGAGACCGAAGAAAAGGGGATGCTCATCGTTCAGGTGGGTGGACCGGCCTACCGGGTCGGCTTTGGCGGCGGTGCGGCCTCGTCCATGCTTCAGGGCGAGAATGCCTCAGAGCTTGATTTCAATGCGGTACAGCGCGGCGATGCCGAGATGGAACAGAAGATGAACCGGGTCATTCGCGCCTGTAACGAAATGGGCGATAAGACGCTGATTGATGTGATTCATGATCAGGGCGCAGGAGGCCCGGCCAATGTCCTGAAAGAACTGGTGGAGCGCTCCGGCGGCCGGGTCGAGGTCCGTAAAATGCGGGTCGGGGATCCGACCATGTCAGTGCTTGAAATCTATGTGGCCGAGTATCAGGAGCGCAATGGTTTTCTGATCCGGGCCGAGAATATTGAGCGATTCCAAGGGATTTGTGATCGGGAAAAAGTCGCCTGTGAGGTTTTGGGTGAGGTCACCGGCGATCTTCGTTTTGTCCTTCACGATGAGTTGGATGACTCCACGCCGGTGGACATTGAGCTTGATGTTCTGCTCGGCAGTATTCCCCAGAAGACCTTTACTGATCAGCGCATGGCAAGTGGTGGCAGTCGGCTTGAGTTGCCGGCGAATCTCAGTGTTGCTGATGCCTTGGACCGCGTTTTACGGTTGGTTTCAGTGGGGTCCAAACGTTTTCTTACGAACAAGGTAGACCGTGCGGTGACCGGGCTTATTGTTCAACAGCAATGCTGTGGCCCTCTGCAGCTGACGGTTTCTGATGTGGCCGTGGTCGCCCAGAGCCATTTTGGACTCACTGGCGGGGCTACCGCCATCGGTGAGCAACCCATTAAAATGCTGGTTGATCCGGCGGCTGGCGCCCGGATGGCGGTGGGCGAGTCTCTGACGAACCTGGTTTGGGCCCGGATCGAGGATCTGGAACAGGTCAAGTGTTCAGCCAACTGGATGTGGGCGCCCAAACTGGAAGGGGAGGGGGCGGCCATGGTGGATGCAGCTCTGGCCATGCGTGATGCCATGATCGGTGTGGGGATGGCCGTGGATGGTGGTAAGGATTCACTCTCCATGGCAACAATGGTGGGCGATGAAACTGTTAAGTCTCCGCGTCAATTAGTGATCTCGGCCTATGCAGCCATGCCGGATATTCGCAAGGTGATTACGCCGGATATCAAGGCACCGGGGAGCACCTTGCTTTTGCTTGACCTGGCCTCGGGTAAAGGCCGCCTTGGCGGTTCAGCCCTCGCTCAAGTCTATGGACAGATAGGCAATGAGAGTCCGGATCTTGATGATACGGCCCTCTTGAAAAAAGCATTTCTGGCTGTTCAGGAGTTGATTGATCAGGATCTGATCCTTGCCGGGCATGATCGAAGCGATGGCGGGCTGATCACCACGGTTCTCGAGATGGCCTTCAGCGGCAACTGTGGTCTGGATCTGGATATCGCGAGCGACAATGCTCCCGTGTCAGCCCTTTTTGCCGAGGAACTGGGGTTGGTTATTGAGTGCCGATCCGATACAGTTGAGAAGGTGACAGGCCTGCTCACAGCTCAGAATATCCCCTTGCAGGTCCTTGGTCAGACCACAGTTGACAAACAGATTCGCATTGCCTGCAACGAAGGCGTGGTTCTGGATCAAGCCATGATCGAACTGCGTCGGGTCTGGGAAGAAACCAGCTATCAGTTGGAGCGTCTCCAGTGTGATCCGGCCTGTGCGGAAGAGGAAAAGGGGACCATTTATAATCGTAACGGTCCAGCATACAACCTGAGCTTTGTCCCGAAATCCACCGCCCCGGATATTCTGGAGCGCAGGGATAAACCTAAGGTGGCCATTCTCCGTGATGAGGGTTCCAATTCAGACAGGGAGATGACCTCGGCCTTTTATGCCGCAGGCTTTGAACCCTGGGATGTCTGTATGGCCGATCTCCTGACTGGAAAAATTGACCTTTCCGAATTTCGCGGTCTGGCCGCCGTTGGTGGGTTCTCTTACGCTGATGTCCCGGAATCAGCCAAGGGATGGGCCGCAACCATCCTTTTTAACGAACGGCTTAAGGGCATGTTTGATGAATTTTATCAACGGCCTGACACCTTCAGCCTCGGTATCTGCAATGGTTGCCAGCTCTTCGGCCTTCTGGGCTGGGTGCCGTGGCGTGATATCACACCTGAACGACAACCCCGCTTTATCCATAATCAATCAGGTCGCTTTGAGTCACGCTGGACCACAGTTCGTATCGATCAGAGCCCGGCCATCATGCTTCAGGGCATGGATGACCTGGTCTTCGGTATCCATGTGGATCATGGTGAGGGGCTGCTTCATTTCCCGGATCAGGAGTTGCGTGATCAGGTTCTGGCCGATCATCTGGCCCCGATCCGTTATGCGGACGACTTTGGTGCACCCACCGAGGCCTATCCTTTTAATCCAAACGGCTCCCCTGGTGGTCTGGCCGGGCTCTGTTCGCCTGATGGCCGGCATCTGGCCATGATGCCTCATCCCGAGCGCTGTTTTCTGGCCTGGCAGGCTCATTACCTGCCGTCGGAAATGCAGGAGATGACCGTGAGCCCCTGGATGCAGATGTTCCAGAATGCCTATGAGTGGTGTATGAAGTAAAACAGAAGGGTACGCGAGACTACCGCTCTTTTGTCTTGCGGTTTGTTGTGATTAGAGAGAACCCCCATGAGCTGTGTTGTTCAGCTGATGGGGGTTTTTGCGTTATTCTGCGCCCCTTCCCAGGCGAGAATGGCCTGTTTGCGGTGTCGCCCCCAGCGGTAATTGTGGATTTGGCCTGACTTGCGGATGACTCGGTGGCAGGGAATGAGCCAGGCGATGGGATTTTTGGCCACAGCTCCGGCCACGGCCCGGGTGCTCCTGGGGCAACCGCAGAGATGGGCGAGATTCTGATAGCTGATCAGGGTTGCTGCTGGCAGAGTCAGCAGGGCCTGCCAGACCTGGATCTGGAAATTGCTGCCTCGAAGCATGAGGTGAAAGGGGCGTTTTGCCGCTGCAGTTTCCCTTGTGGATTCTGTTGTAAAGATTTTGTTGATCAGGAGTTGTCCAGCCTTGCTGTCACCAATCAGTGTTGCTTTGGGCCACCTGCTTTGCAGGTCCAGCAATGGCTCTTTGAGTTCCTCTTCACTGAGAAAACTCAAGTGACAGATTCCCCGTTTGGTTCGGGCCAGTAGGCAGACGCCAAAAGGGCAGGGGGCCAGACTGTAACGGATGTGCAGGTTGGATCCCTGCTGTTTGTACTCACCTGGTGTCATGGCTTCGAAGGTGACAAAGAGGTCGTGCAGGCGGCTGGGACCGGAGAGACCGGCTGAATGAGCTGTTTCCAGGAGAGAGCGAGAGCGGGCCAACTGTGTCCGAGCGTAATCCAGAGTCAAAAAACGGACAAACTGGGTGGGAGTAATACCGGCCCAATCTTTGAACAGCCGCCCCAGATGAAAGCGACTCAAGCCCACGTTTGCGGCAACCTCATCCAACCCCGGTTGTTCCCGGAAGTTTTCTTCTAAAAAAACAATGACCTGTTTAATCTGTTGATAGGTCCGAATCTGTTGTTGGTCCATTGTTGCTTGCATGGTTGAATTATACCGAAGTCTGTGCCTGAAAACGACCCGAATCGTGCGCTTTGCGTTTACGTGAGAGTGAGCGGGATTTCTTGTAAAATTAAATGGTTATGTGGTTTTTCGTGCAGTTTTGTTCAGCGGTGTACGAATTATATTTGCTTCAATATTCATTGAAGATGCAATGAAAAAAGAAATTTTCAGGGTCTCCTGAAAATCGGTGGTCCATTGAAGGATGGCCCTGAAAAAGATTGTTTGCAGTTGTGATAGTTGCTATTCTTTGAAATGTTTAAATATATTGATACGGGAACAGGGGAGTTCCAGTCATTTAATTTAAGGGTACTTTGAAAAATTAGGATTTTTGTTCAAGGTCAAGGCGCGCGAAAAATTTTACCGCAGGCATCTATTCGATATTCCGAGGATAAAATTTTGAGCGCAACGCAGATATTGAACGAAAAGACAATTTTTCAAGGTAGCCTTAAGGGGTAGACGTTCGGGGAGATGTTTGTGAAGGCCTATACCATCAAGACCATTGGACGGTTAATCGCCAGAAAGCTTTGGGGAGCCACAACTGATCTGCTGCCCATCGTCCTAGTTATTGCTTTTTTTCAACTCCTCGTTGTCCGCCAGCCTCTGCCCCATGTCGGTGAGGTTATCTTTGGAGCCCTTCTGGTTGTGACTGGTCTGGCCCTGTTTATTCAGGGTCTGGAAATGGGGCTCTTTCCCATCGGTGAAGCCCTGGCCACAGCGCTGGCGCGTAAGGGAAGCTTGTTCTGGCTCCTGACTTTTGCTTTTGCCCTAGGCTTTTCCACCACTGTGGCTGAACCGGCCCTGATCGCCGTGGCTGGTGAGGCCGCTGATATTGCCGCAGCTGGCGGATTGATTCAGGCAGATGATCAGGCGCGGAGCAGCTATGCCTTTGGTCTGCGCATGTCCGTGGCTGTTTCTGTGGGAATCGCCATTCTGGTCGGTGTTCTGCGGATATTGCGGGGCTGGCCCATTCATTATCTGATCATTGGGGGCTATGTCATGGTCATGCTCATGACCCTTATCGCCCCGGCCGAGATCATCGGCATTGCCTACGATGCAGGCGGGGTGACCACTTCAACCATCACCGTCCCTCTGGTGGCGGCCCTGGGAGTGGGCCTGGCCTCTGTTATCCGTGGTCGGAGTCCCCTGACCGACGGCTTTGGTTTGATCGCCTTTGCTTCGCTGCTCCCCATGATCTTTGTCATGGGTTACGGCATTCTGGTCTTTAACTAAGGAGGATGCCATGACCTTTCTCATTGAATTCGCTGGCATCCTTCTCTCCACCTGCCGTGATGTCCTGCCTATCCTTGGGCTGATTGTCTTTTTCCAGTTGGTCGTCCTGCGTCAGGCCATCCCGAACCTTGGTCGCCTGGTGGTGGGAGGTGTCTATGTGGTCGTGGGTTTGGCCCTTTTCCTGGCCGGACTGGAAAAGGCCCTCTTTCCCCTGGGTAAAATTATGGCCACCCAGCTCTCTGATCCACTCTTTCTCTATGGTCCATCCGGGGCCGAGGTCGAAACAGCTGTCTGGCAGGCCTATGGCTGGGTCTATCTGTTTGCAGCAATGATCGGCTTTGCCACTACCATTGCCGAACCATCCCTGATTGCCGTGGCCTACAAGGCCAACGAGGTCTCTGGTGGGAGCATCAGCCAATGGGGCCTGCGGATCACCGTGGCCGTGGGGGTGGCTTTTGGCATTGCTCTGGGGACTTTTCGTATCGTGACTGGTACTCCACTGTATTTTTATATTATGGTTGGCTATGTGGTCGTGATTGCTCAGACCGTGTTTGCGCCCAAGCAGATTATCGCCCTGGCCTATGATTCGGGTGGGGTCACCACATCCACGGTCACGGTGCCTCTGGTCGCCGCTCTGGGACTTGGGCTTGCCTCGACTGTTCCCGGCCGTAATCCGGCTCTGGATGGTTTTGGTCTGATCGCCTTTGCCAGCCTGTTTCCCATTATCACTGTCCTCGGTTATGCCCAATATGTTCATTGGGTGCAAGAGCGCAGGAAAACAATAAGTAAGGAGAATAACTGATGCGATTTAAGATGATTCTCGCCTCGGTCAAAGCCGATCTGACCGATCGGATTGTTGATGCGGCCAAGGAAGCCGGAGCGACCGGGGCAACCATTATCCCGGCACGTGGTACAGGTATCCATGAGGCCAAGACCTTTTTTGGTCTCTCTCTTGAGGCCCAGACTGACATTATCCTCCTGCTGGTCGAGGAGCATGTGGTTCGCACTATCCTTGAAGCCATTGGAAAGGCCGGTCGTTTTGATCAGCCGGGGACTGGTATTGCCATGGTTCTGCCCGTGGATCAGGTGATTGGCCTTGAGAGTCAGATAGAGCGTTTTAAGGAAGAAGTTCGCGAGCAGTATTTTTAGCGCAACGCGCATCGTGGGCGGAAAGTGTGCTGTTGAGATACCCCTGTAATATGAGTGCAACAGAGAGGAAGACATGAGTATTGAAAAGAAAGAAATAGTCCGGGCCCGGGACGTGATGGATCAAAAGCTGGTCTTTGTCGACGGCATGGCGACAGCCGCTGAAGCTGCTGCCATGATGCGCGAGGAGCATGTGCTGTCGCTGCTTGTGGAAAAACGTAATCCCGATGATGTTTGGGGCATTATCGTGGTTCAGGATATTATTCGCGAGGTTCTGGTGACCACCCGTGAAGCGAGCGAGGTCAATGTCTACGAGATCATGAGTAAACCGGTTGTCACGGTTCCGGGCGACATGGATATCCGCTATGCGGCTCGTCTTTTACTGAATGCCGGAGTCCGTCGGGCCCCTGTGGAAGAGCAGGGTGAGCTGGTTGGTATGCTCTCGCTTTCATCCCTGGTTCTCAACAACCGGTTGTTCTGATTGTCTGCTGTCCGGTCTGACTCCGCCATTCACTACGGTTGGTATGTGGTGTTGGCGGGTAATCTCTGTGTCATGGCCTGCCTCGGGATTGGCCGTTTTTCTCTCGGCATGTTGCTGCCTTCCATGGGGGAGGCCCTGGCACTGTCCTATGGTCAGATGGGGCTGATTTCAACCCTCAATTTTGCCGGTTACCTGGCGGCGATTCTTTTCTGTGGTCGTCTGAATACCCGTTTTGGCAGTCGTCGTCTCATCACTGTGGCCCTGCTTGTCATCGGTCTGTCCATGCTGGCCATCTCCCAGGTCGAGAGTCTCGCTGCGATCATAGTCTTCTATGTCATAACTGGTATGGGGAGCGCCTTGGCTAATGTCCCGATCATGGCCATGATAACCGCCTGGTTCACCAAGGCTCGCAGGGGCAGGGCGGCTGGTCTCGTGGCTGTGGGCAGTGGTTTTGCTATTATTCTGAGCGGCCAGCTGGTCCCCTGGTTGAACCTGAATCATGATGAGGGCTGGCGACTCAGTTGGCAGGTTCTGGGCAGCGTTGTTTTACTGATTGGGCTGATCTGTTTCCTCATTCTTCGTGATACCCCTCAGGAGCTTGGTCTGGAGCCGGTGGGCGGGAGCTGCGAACTCCCGGCCGATCAGGAAAAGGAGCGCCCCCGCTTGAGCCTGCGTTCGCCTCTGGTTCTGCATTGCGGGGCAATTTATTTCCTTTTTGGCTTCACCTATGTGATTTACGCCACCTTTATCGTCACCACTCTGGTTCAGGAGCGGGGGATAGCCGAGTCCACGGCCGGTCAGTTCTGGTCCTGGGTCGGATTCCTGAGTCTCTTTTCCGGCCCGGTTTTTGGAAGTCTGTCTGATCGCATGGGGCGTCGGGCGGGGCTGGTTCTGGTTTTTGCTATCCAGACCATCGCCTATCTCCTGGCCGGTCTTGATCTGCCTCAGATCTTTCTCTATCTCTCAATTTTCTGCTTCGGTATTGTTGCCTGGAGTGTCCCGACAATTATGGCAGCCCTGGTGGGAGACTATGCCCCTCCGGCGCAGGTGGCGACTATTTTTGGCTTTGTCACCTTTGTTTTTGGTCTTGGTCAGATCAGCGGCCCTTTCCTGGCCGGGCAGTTAGCAGAGCATTCCAATAGCTTCTCCGGCAGTTTTCTGATGGCCGCTGTCATGACCACTCTTGCCGTCCTCCTTGCTCGACGCCTCCCGTCCGAGTCTTCCAGCCCCTGATCCTTCTTCTCTTATGCTTCGTTCTCGTCTCCAATCCCCGTTGACTTTGGTCTACCTGGGGGCTGTACTCACGATCTGTTCACTCTATGCGGCCCAGCCTATTCAGCCGGTTTTTCAGCACGAGTTTGGTTTAACCGGTTTTCAGGCGGTGCTCTTCACCACCTTGATGATGCTCCCCTTGGGCTTTGCCCCTCTGGCCTATGGTTTTATCCTGGAGTCGTTTTCAGCCAAACGTCTTCTGCGTGGAGCGATTCTTTGTCTTGCTCTTCTGGAACTGGCCTTTGCCATGACCAACAGTTATCGCTGGCTTCTCCTGATTCGTGGCGCCCAAGGGCTTCTGATCCCGGCTATTCTCACGTCACTCATGAGTTATGTTGCCTATATCTCTCCCCGTGAGAAAGTGCAGCAGGCCATTGCCTATTATATTGGGGCAACGATCCTGGGCGGCTTCCTCGGACGTTTTCTTTCCGGTTTGCTCACAGATTTATTGGGTTGGCGCTTCTTTTTTGCGGTATTGGGTGTGGCCCTGTTGGGCCTCTTCTTTTTGATGGACAGGTTGGAGCGGGACGTGAACCTCAATTACAGCCGACCGGATCTGGGCGCCCTGCGGCGTCTGCTGGCCAATCCGCCCTTGATCTGGCTCTATGGCGCCATCTTTTGTGTTTTTTATGTCTTTGCGGCGGTGATGAACTTCCTGCCTTTTGAACTCAAACGGCTCGATCCGGGCTTCAGCGAGTCCGGAATCGGCCTCTTTTATCTTGGCTATTCCATGGGATTGCTCGCTGCGGCCAATGCTGGACGGATGATCCGGTTTTTTGGCACTGAGGCACGAGCGGTTCAGATCGGTCTGATGATCTTTGCTGGAGCAACGCTGCTTCTCATGATCGAGAGTCAATGGCTGATGGGAGGGACCATGTTTATCTTCTGTTTCGGTATGTTCATGGTCCATTCAATCCTTTCCGGCTATGTGAACCGTCTGGTGGAGAACAACCGGGGACTGGGAAACGGGCTTTACATCTCCTGCTATTATCTGGGTGGAACCATCGGTTCTTTTGCCCCGGGAATCGTCTTTCAGTATCTGGGCTGGCGTATTTTTCTTGCCTCCCTGTTGGTGATGTTGGCCTTGGCCTCTGTGCTGATCATGGGGATGAGTCGAGTCATTGAGCGCAACGTTGATCCTGGGTGATAAGTCAATAGTTCAAGGGAGCTTTAAGAAGCTGTCACCCATTGTTCCCTGACCCTGTTGCGTTCATCCAGACGACAGGCCAGAACCTGCGGGTCGTGATAAAAGGTGAACCAGGCATTTTTTGCCCGATATTCGGCCATGAGTTGTTCCTTCTGCTCGATGACGCTGAGGGGAAAATTATCATAGGCCATGACCCACAGAGGATTACTGTGGGCTGCGGTCGGGAACAGGTCTCCCATGTGCACAGCCAGCTGCCCTTCTGAGGCGATTTCAACGACCTGGTGTCCACGGGTGTGTCCACCGCTGTGGCGGACGCTCACGCCGGGACAGACCGTTTTGTCCCCAGTGATTAATTTCAACTGACCACTGGCAGCCAGAGTCTCGAAATTGATTGGCCAATAGGTGGACTGGGCTCGCCTGCAGGGGGCCAGGACATCTTCCCATTCGCTCTTTTGTATCAGGTGTTGGGCTTTGGGAAAGGTCAGCTCCAGTTGGCCTCTCTTGTTCTGCATGACGACTCCGCCGCCGTGATCAAAGTCGAAATGGGTGAGGATGACCAGATCGATGTCTTCCCGCCGCAGACCCAGAGCAGCCAAATCCTCGATGACCTTCCAGGGGCTGGTGACCTGAAAAAGAGTCTCCTGTTTGGCGGTCAGCTTGTTGCCCAGACCGCTGTCGACAATGATGTTGTGCTCGGGAGTCCGGATCAGCAGAGGATCGTTGACCATGGGAATGGTGTTGTCAGCTGTGGCTTGTATCCGCTGCTCCCAGAGAATTTTTGGTACCGGTCCGAACATGGTTCCACCATCCAGGCGAAAGTCGCCGCCCCGGAGCCAGCTGATTGTGATTCTGCCGATTGTCAGGCTTTTTTTTGTCATTCTCTGTTCTGATCGTTTTGTTAACAGGCCCTGTTGCGCAGGCATGAATTGTCAGTCCTGTGGAGTCTTACGTCCCGGTGCCGTCAAGTTGAAATTTCGATTTGGTACAATTTGAACTTGCCATCCATTCGGTCAATGATACTATCAGATTGCAAGGTTAAAAAAAAGGTAAAGGACATGGCTGGTGGGTGTTCCCCGTTTTTTCAATGCAGAGCTTGGGGTGAAAAGAGAATTTTTCAAAGGAGCCTTTATAAGATGAACGGACAGAAGATTCTGGATCGAAAACAGATATTTCTTGCCTGGTTGTTTGGCAGTATTGTCTTGATGCTGGTGGCAGCCGTGCTTTCTATGGTGATCTGGAATTTTGTGTATCAGGCAGAATCGGATACCGCTTGGCAGCCAATCAATCATTTATTGGGTATGGTCTATTTTGTTCCTGTGGGCTGGTTGTTGTCGTTCATCAATCCCTTGGGTTGGATCAGCCTTTTGTTCATGTGTTTCAGTTTGTACAAGATCTCGCCAAAACTGCTCTTGGGATCTGCTGTGATGTCTGTGGCATTGGGAGGATGGTGGCCCATGACGTATGTGAAAATGATGGGGTTGGCGGGCTCCGGTTGAGCGTGACCAGGAGAATCCGATGAATCCGGCACAGGTCTTTGATTGCCCAGGTGCAAAAAGAGGTTGAGGTCCAATCAGTGAATGAATTGCAACAGGAACAACAAAGGTGGAAAGAAATGGAGCATTCACGAACAAAAGCTCAGGACGAAAAGTTTTGTCATGAGTGTGGAGCGCTGATAAAAGCGAAAGCTGAGATTTGCCCCAAATGCGGGGTGCGCCAGACAGCTCCACCGTTCAGTCTTGGTGCATCGGCTCCCAATGGAAAAAGTAAAATTGCCGCAGCGTTATTTGCATTTTTTCTAGGGGGCTTCGGGGCGCACAAATTTTATTTAGGCCAGGTTGGCTGGGGGGTGGTTTATCTGCTGTTCTGCTGGACATTTCTTCCGGCAATCGCGGCACTCATTGAATTTATTATCTTACTCACAATGAGTGATGAAACGTTTAATCAAAAATATGGTCATCTTTAAAAATGGGTACGAAGCAGTGATGAAGGCAATTGTTACCATTGGGAATGGCGGATACGACAAGCTTGAATATCGGGATGTTCCTGTTCCGACATTGGCTCCGGGAGAGGTTCTGCTTCAGGTCCTTGCTGCCGGAGTGAATAATACGGAGATCAATACTCGCCTTGGGTGGTACTCTTCAAAGGTGACGACCGGTACAGAAGATGCGGCAATTGCCGGGGAAAAACAGCAGGAAACAGTAAAGATAAACGGGGGATGGAACGGGATAACGCTTTTCCCGCTCATTCAGGGCACGGATTGTTGTGGTCGTGTTGTTGGCGTCGGCCCGGGTGATGATCCGACACTCATGGGGGCTCGTGTACTGGTGCGGCCATGTATGCGCCGGTCTGGGTGGGAGTCTTTGGAGAATGTCTGGATGGGGTCGAATTTTGACGGAGCGTTTGCGCAATTTGTCAAGGTCCCGGCCCAGGAGGTCTTCCCTGTGGATTGTGATTGGAGTGATGCTGAACTGGGCACGATCCCCTGTGCTTACGGGACAGCAGAGAATATGCTGCATCGGGCGAATGTGCGCCAGGGAGAGCATGTGCTGGTTACAGGGGCATCAGGCGGTGTTGGTTCGGCCGTTGTTCAATTGGCCAAGCGCCGGGGGGCTACCGTGACTGCCGTGGCAGGAGTGACAAAGATGGAGCAGGTACGCTCAATCGGGGCAGATCAGGTCATCGCTCGTGGGGATGACTTTGTGAGCCGTCTTGGCGTAAACTCGGTGAATACTGTCGTTGACATTGTCGCCGGGCCGGATTTCGAGGGAATACTGAAGGTCATGAAAAGAGGGGGCAGATATGTGACTTCCGGTGCGATTGGCGGCCCGCTTGTGACGCTTGACATGCGCACTCTTTATTTAAATGATCTTACAATGATTGGTTGTACCGCCTGGGATGAGCCTGTTTTTCCAAACCTTGTTTCATACATCGAGCGTGGTGAGATTCAGCCGCTTGTTGCCAAAACCTTTCCGCTTGAACGGATCAGTGATGCACAGCGTGAGTTTCTGGAGAAGAAACATGTGGGTAAGTTTGTCATGATTCCACCTCGACTGGAGGAATCATGAGCCGTCTGCTTTCTGGTCATTAATGGGTTTGACTGTGTCTGCAGCAGTGGATTTTAAAAAAGCACATTACTGGTGAAGATTGAAATTAAAAAGCTCTCAGGAAAACAATCAGGATATTGATTGTTCTGTATTATAACGAATTGGGTTTACATGAAAATATGGGTAGACGCAGATGCTTGTCCTGCGGTGATTAAGGAAATTCTGTTCAAAGCAGCTCAACGGACTGGTGTGCAGATGACGCTTGTGGCCAATCGCCCTGTGCGCATACCGCCATTGAGTTGTATTCATTTTGTGCAGGTTTCGGCAGGCTTGGATGTTGCTGATAATGAGATCGTTAAAAGACTGGAAAGTGGTGATCTTGTGATCACGGCTGATATTCCTCTGGCAGCCGATGTCATTGAAAAAGGCGGCTGGGCCCTGAATCCTCGCGGAGAAATGTATTCAGTCGAAAATATTCGAGCACGTCTCGCTGCAAGAGATTTTATGGACAGTCTCCGAGCCAGTGGAATAGATACAGGCGGGCCGCCCGCGCTCAATAAAAGTGATCGGCAAATTTTTGCAAATCAGCTGGATAAATTTTTAACAAAGTATGCCGGGAGCGCGTGACGATTCACACCCAGAAGGGTACCTTGATAAATGAGGATTTTCGGGCAACGCAGATCCTGGGTAAAAAAATAATTTTTCAAGGTAGTCAGAAAGTTGTGTTTGTTGCTGACAGGCGTTCTCTAAGCAATACACTCAGGAGAGTTTATGGGATATTTGTATCTGACCATAGCAATCGTTGCAGAAGTGATTGGGACAAGTGCGTTAAAAGCATCCGATGCATTCACCAAAGTAGGACCGAGTATCCTTGTGGTGGCCGGTTACGCCATTTCTTTTTATTTCCTGGCACTCGTGTTGAAGGTCATTCCCATTGGTGTTGCCTATGCAATCTGGGCAGGATTGGGAATTGTTTTGATAACGCTTGTGGGGGCTCTTTCTTTTAAGCAGTTACCGGATACCCCTGCAATGATTGGGATGGCATTAATCGTGTCAGGTGTGGTCGTTATTCATTTGTTTTCAAAAGCTGTTGGCGAGTAAGATGCCTGTGGAATAGGTGGAGTTGTTGGGGGGGGGGAAGCTCTCAAGGAAAGCATCCTCAAGGATGAGGTGTTGGGTCATCTTCGAGACGTTGCAGCAGTTCCCGCCAACGTTTGATTCGGCTGGAGTCAGCGACCCGGGTATTGTAACCATCATTTTTTGCCAGCCAAAGTCCCGTGCCGTTAAAACTATAGACGGGTAACAGATCGTCCCGTTGAGAGGCGGGGGTAATCTCTTTGACCAGGTTGTCGAGCACCAGAGGATCGGCAGAGGGGGTCGGGTAATAGGAGAGAACCATGTGCGCCTGATTCAGGGTCAGCGATTTGACGTATGTGAGGCGCATTTTTTCATCGGGTACTTTCAGGCTTTTCAGGGTGAAGTATTTGGCAATGGCGAAATCCTCGCAGTCACCTCCGTTGCTGACTAATGTCTCCAGCGGTGTGGCCCAATAGTCATATTTCCCCCAATGTTTCAGATCGCTGACAAAGAGAAGGTGGTTGAAAAACCTGTTGACGGAAATTAATTTTTCAGTTGTGGGGACCTCCTTTTTCTCTTGTATAAGCGTCTTCCACTGGGAGATTCGCTTCCGTGCCGCTTCATCATATTTTTCGATGATGACAGGCTCGGGTGGGGGAACTCTTTTGCCGCAACCAGTGGTTTGTATCACCAACAGCAACAGCATGAATAACCACAGAGAGAAGTTGAAAGGTTGATGAAGACTGTCAGGTGAGGGGGGTACTTTTTCCATTCTATAACGGTAAAGAATTGTTCTTTGGTCGGCGCTCTGAGTGATTATGGCCCGGTAACTACATTGTTTGTCAGGAGTAATCTATATCGCAATGGTATTCAAGAATTATTATACAATCGAAAAGTGCACTTTTTTCCTGTCTTTCCATGTTGGCAATTCTCCCAGATGGATCCTCATCTCCCCCCTGTGCCTTCTTTCTTCTTTTGCAGCTCCGCTACCTGATCCCGCAACTCCTTGATCCGGAACTCACGGTCGATAAAGAGCTTATTAAAACGCTGCAACTCGGCGTTCTTTATCTCCAGTTCAGCGGTGCGGTCCTTAACCAACTCCTCAAGGTGTTGGCGATGCTTTTCGAGTTCTGCATTGAAAAGCTTGCGCTCGGTGATATCACGGGCAAGAATGGTAAACGTTGGGTCAGGTGAGGAAGCATCTCCCTTTTTGGCAACGGAAAGCTCGAACCATAAGCTCCCCTGTGGCCGCGGTATTTCGTATTGCTTATTTTTGGAAAAGCCTTTCTCGTTGGCCTCATAGATGGCTGCCATGAAAATTGCAGCCGCATCTGGTGGCAAGACATCAGCGATCATTTTACCAGACAGGTTCTCATCGGAGAGATCCTCTCCATTCTTTCGAGGCACATGGACATTCAGACAGCGCCCCTCCAGGTTCAACTCGTACAGCAGATCGGGGATGGCCTTCAGGGTTGCTTGCAATTCGTCCGTTACTGCACGTAGCGCAGCAGTTCGTTGTTCGACCTGCTGTTCGAAGTAGAGTTGCAGGCGGCTCAACTGCAAATGGGTTCGAATCCTGGCCCGCGCTTCATCAATATCGAAGGGTTTGGTGATGTAATCGGCGGCGCCCAGTTCAAAGGCCCGAACCTTTTCAAATGGTTCATCGATTACACTCAAAAAAATAATGGGGATACGATAGCCTGCCTCAGTTTTCTTGATGCAGCGGCAAGCCTCATAGCCGTCCATTTCCGGCATCATAACATCCAGCAGAATCAGGTCCGGCGGATGATCACTTTCTACCGCTTCAATGGCCTTGGCTCCACTGGTTGCTACAAGAATTCGGTAGTCATTTGAGAGGGCATGGGTCAGGTCGTGAATATTTTCCGGCACGTCATCCACCACCAGGATACTGAAATCCTTTAGTGAGACACTGCCGTTCTCGTTGCAGGGGGGCAGAGATTGACGACGATAGCGCAGCAGTTCGAGCTGGGCCATCACCCGCACCTTGAGCAGATCCGGATTGACCGGCTTGGTGATGTAATCGGCTGCTCCCAGCTTCAGGCCTTTAGCCTCATCCGCCGTCTCCGCCAAGGCGGTGACAAAAATGACCGGAATCTCTGCGGTTGCCGGATCATTCTTTAGGCGGCGTAACACCTCATAGCCATCCATGCCCGGCATCTTGATATCCAGCAGGATTAAATCAGGCCGCGGCTTCTGGGCCGCCAGTTCAAGGGTCTTCTCACCGTTGGTAGCGGCAATGACAGCGTATTGGTCGCGCAGGATATTCATCATTGCATGGATATTTTCTGTTACGTCATCAACAATAAGGATTTTTGATTTATTGTTCGTATTTTCAATCATGATTCATTCTCCTGAAAAATCAAACTATGGTGTTCCGCTTAGACGACGAGTTAAAAGAGTGATCAGTTCACAGGCTTCATCGATGGCAAACACGTCCATCTTCTCGGCAATATCGTCAATCGCTTGTTTGGTATCGGTGTCGGTCACGCCTGCGCGCAGTTCGCCTAGCAGCAAGTCGGCAGACCCCAGGTCGGTTTTAAGCAGGGAGGCCAGAGCGAGGAGTTTGGCCATTATTTCGTCCTGCTTCAAGATCGTTGTTCCCGCTGAGAACCCAACTGCCTGACCGGGCAGGTCATCGATTTCATCTATGATCTGTTTCAACATCCGGTCCAGACGCTTGAAGTCCGAGGGGGCAGGCATCGTGCCCTGTTTCAGCAGGCTGCCCATCTCGCTGACAGCGGCAAACAAATCATTGGCGCTGAGATTACCGCAGACTCCCTTGAGGGCATGGCAATACTCTTCGCCCGCTGCCATGCCTTTTTCAGCTATCAGGGCCTGCAAGGTGTCAATGGCACCTGAATAATGATTTCGAAAACGATAGAGTTGCTTGCGGTAGGCTGCCGGGTTGCCGCCGATTCGATGAATACCCTGGGCGGCATTCAGGTTTTTCAGGGCCAGCAGGTCAGTGGGAATTGTCGGTGTCGTCACTTCTGCGGTTGGTGATATCTGCGGAATCGTCTCTGTTGCCTGCTTTTCACCAAGGTTCTTCTTTTTTTCTTTCAACCAGTTGGCTAAAGTTGTCTTAAATCGGTCAGGGTCGACCGGTTTGGTGACAAAATCGTTCATGCCTGCCTGTTGGCATTTTTCTGCATCTTTTGCCATGGCCATGGCAGTCATGGCTATAATGGGCAAGGTGGAAAAACGCGCATTACCTGGCTTTTTTCCCAGGGCGCGAATGTGCCGGGTCGCTTCCATGCCGTCCATCACCGGCATCTGGATATCCATCAGGACAGCGTCATAATCGCGCTGCTGCACCATGGCCAAGGCCTCTTCGCCATTGACTGCTTCATCAACCTCGATACCCATGCTGTGAAGCAGATCAACAGCAAATTCTCGATTGATCTCGTTATCTTCAACCAACAGCAGATGCGCGCCGGCATAATTGAGTGCAACAGCAGAAGTTATTTCCCCCCTGTCTTTTTCACCCAGACCAAAAACCCGACCGCGTCCCAAAACAGACAAGATGGTATCAAGCAGCGTTGAGGGAGACACCGGCTTAATTAAAAAGCCATCCACCTCGGCCTGGTCCGCAAGCTTCATCACCTCTTCCCTGCCATAGGCGGTCACCATCACCATCTTAGGCTGGGGCTGGATAGAGCTGTCGGCACGAATCCGCCGAATTGCTTCATCACCGTTCATCCCGGGCATGCGCCAATCCATCAGGACCACATCAAAAGGTTTGCCGGAGGCTGCCTGCAGTTGCTCAATACTCTTTTCGCCATTGACTGCGATACCGACATCGAGCTGGAAGGAATGCAGCATGTCGGCAAGAATCTCCCTGGAAATTTCGTTGTCATCCACCAGCAGGACACGGATACCCTTGAGCAAGGGGCCGGTCTTCTCCAGCAACTCATGCTGTTGCGTTTGATCTTTCTGAGAGATCTTAAGCGGCACCGTGCAGCACATGGTAGTGCCCTGGCCGGGCTGTGAACGTTCAACCCAGATACGCCCTCCCATCAATTCGACCAACAATTTACTGATGGCAAGCCCCAGACCGGTTCCGCCGAATCGGCGCGTGGTGGACTGGTCGGCCTGGGTGAATTTTTGAAACAGGCTGTTTTGCACTTCAGGCGTCATGCCGATGCCGGTATCACGGACACACAATTCAAGGGTCAGCCCGTTTTCGCTGACACTCTGGCCGCTAAAGGACAGCTCTACCACGCCGGCTTCAGTGAATTTAACGGCATTGCCGCAGAGATTGAGCAGTATCTGGCCCAGACGGAGGGGATCGCCGATGAGTCGTGTCGGAATGTTCACATCATGGTGAATAAGAAATTCGAGCCCCTGTTTTTCGGCCTGAAAGACGATGGCATCAGTCAGCTGTTCCAGGACGATATCGAGGCTGAATTCAATGGATTCTATCTCCAGTTTTCCTGCCTCAATCTTGGAAAAATCCAGGATGTCGTTGATAATGCCCAGCAAAGATTTGGCTGCACCCTCTGTTTTACTCAGGTAGTTGTGCAGTGTCGGTGACATCTCACTCTTCATAGCCAGATAGAGCATGCCGAGGATGGCGTTCATGGGGGTGCGGATTTCGTGGCTCATGTTGGCAAGAAAGTCACTTTTGACCCGGTTGGCGGCTTCGGCGGCGTCGCGGGCATGAACCAGCTCTTCCGTTCGCTGCTGCACCTCAACTTCCAGGTTGTCCTTGTGTTGCCGTAGTTCCTGCTCCACTGCGGATCTGGCCATCTGCTCTTTATTGATCGTATCCAGCATCCGATAGAGATGACGCGCCAGCACCCCTATTTCATCTATGCGATTGATATCCTGACGCTGGAATGACCGTCCATGTTCCGCATCGTTGGCAACTCCAGCCAGACGGTCTAATCCTCTTGTCAACCCGCCGGCCAGCCAGGTGGCGATCAAGGTAATTATCAACATCAGGAAAATGGCCAAGCCTAAACCGCCTGCTGCGATCTCATGCAGGACGGTATTTGCCGTGTCTCGTGTCAGTTCGACCCGTACCCAGCCAATCAGGTGATTGCCGGACTGGATAGGCATGGCAACATCGACCAGATTGGATTCATCCACCAGCTTTTGAGGGCCTGGTTGCTGTTCCAGCAGGTGCCTGCTGATTTCATCGCTGAAAAACAGACCGATATACTCCGGCTTTGTGGAGGCCAGGACTTCGCCCTGTGGGGAAAGCACCACGGCGAACTTGATGTCCACGGATTCTTCGGCCCCTTGTATCACTTCCTGCAGGCCGACGAGATCATTTGCCAGCACCCAGGAGACACTGCTGAAAGAAAGGGTCCTTGCCAAGGCAAACGCATTCTTATTGCCCTGTTCGTAAAGGAAATCGCGCTGAAAAGCGTAAAAGAAACACACGCTGCCCATAAAGACGAAAAGAGATACAAGGGAAAATGACCAGGCCAACTGACGGCGAATGGATTTTCCCCACTCCCGTTTGAGTCCATTCAGTAGATGTCGAATTGGGTTCATTGGCGTCTCCCGGTTCAATGCTCGATTTGCCTGACCGTGTCGGAAAATTTTTCCAGAAAGTCACGTACCCGCTGATACGTTTCATCGGTGGCAGGCTCGAAGCGGGAGACCGGCAGGCGTTCCAGCATGATTCTGCCCTGGGCGTTATTGTGCAGGCTGAAGAGCAGACGGGCAAATTCGTCGGCAATAGAAGAATCAACATCCTTGCGGACAACCCAGCCATTGTTGAGCAAGGGTTCGGTTTGCCATTGCACCACAAGCTGGTCCGCCATCTCGGGGTATTCAGCGGAAAATGTTTTCCAGGGGACCGGCCAGGTGGCTCCAGCTGCCACATGGCCGCGCAAGACATTCATGATCGATGATTCCTGCGATCCGACATAGCGGTTTTCGATATCGCGATTAATGTCGATGCCATGGGTATGCAGGTAATACTGCGGCATCATGGTTGCTGCCAGTGCCGTTTTTGCCGGGTAGGAAACTGCCTTGCCTTTAAGGTCTTTCACTTCGTTAATCGAGCCGTCTTTGCGTACCAGAATGGTGCCGCAGAAATCATGGTCATCGCCCATCTTGCCGAAGATGCGATAGCCGTGCTTGAGCGACAGTACCGTTTGATAGGGGTTGGGCATGGCAAAGTCAAAATGCCCGGCATAAAGTTTTTTATCGAATTCATCATAGTTGCGAGAGGCCTCTAACTTGAAGCGGGCTTGCGAGATATTGCCGTTGATGTAATCGACGATCGGCCCATACACCTCCATCAGGCGTTGCGGGTTGTGCAAGGGGTGAATGCCGACCACATATTCTCTGACCTGCGACTTGCTCTTTTGGGTCAGGGTGGGTTGGTACGTGTTTTCTGTGGAATTGTCGCAGGCGCCTGCCAGGAGTACAACAGCAAGTACTATCAACCAGTTAACGTACCTTCTGGTTGGATTACACATAAGTGAGCAACCTCATTTCTTCTTCAATTCATTCCTGGCGATGGCAGCAAATACCGTTCATCTCAAGGCTCCATAGAGCCGCCTCAGAAAACCAGTCCACTGTGTTCCGAGTCAGGCCACTGCGGCCAATGGATATCCGGCCTGGTTAAGATATTTGGATATGGACAAGGCTAATGCACCCATTTTGCTGAGGTTAGAGCAAATCACATGCACTATTACACCATACGGAAACAAACTTCTTTAGTTATCTCATTCGGTTGACCGTTTTTAAGTGCAACCGAATGAGTTAGTCAGTCCCTCTTCGGACAGCAGCTTTATGAACTCCTTTTGCGGCAGCGGATGCTTAAAATAGTACCCCTGTCCCTCATCACATTTGTACTCCCTGAGAAGTTCCAACTGTTCCGCGGTCTCAATCCCTTCAGCAATGATCTTCAGTCCCAGGCTATGACCCAGGGCAACAATGGCCTTGATGATGAGCGAATTCTTCTTCTCTGACGTATGCCCCATGACAAAAGAGCGATCAATCTTAATAGTATCCACAGGAAATGTAGTAAGATAACTGAGAGACGAGTACCCTGTCCCGAAATCATCAAGTGACACCCGGACATGCAGATCCCGCATCTTCGCCAACAGCCCGACGGTCTCCTCACCATCACCCATCATGACATTTTCAGTTATTTCCACCTCAAGCTGATTCGCCTCAAGGCCTGTCGCCTGCAAGCTCTCATCAATCACCCGGACAAAATCCTGCTCGGCAAACTTGTACCCCGAGAGGTTCACCGCCACCCGTAAGTCCTGACCAGTGGCTGAAGACCATTTTGCACAATGACTACAGGCCGTGCGGATAACCCATTCATTAATATCAACGATGATCCCGGTTTCTTCGGCAACAGCGATAAATTGATCCGGAGGTACCATGCCTTTTGTCGGATGCAGCCAGCGTATGAGCGCTTCCGCACCAACGATCCTGCCCGTGGCAAGTTCGATTTGTGGCTGATAATAGAGAACGAGTTCATTCTTTTTTACGGCCTGACGAAGCTCATACTCCAGATTGTACTTATTGACGGCCTTTTGATTTAACGACTTGTCGTAAAACTGGTAATTATTTCTTCCCGCGTCTTTGGCCTGATACATGGCAGCATCCGCATACTGCATCAACATCTCCGGCTCTCTGCTGTCCACGGGGAACACGCTGATCCCCACACTGGTGGTCATCAATACCTCATGCTCGTCCAGATGATAGGTGATGGACAAGGCCTCAACAATCCTTCTGGCAACAACTGCCGCATTTTCAGGGCCGCCGATATTGGACAGGAGAATGGTAAATTCATCTCCGCCCATTCGCGCAACCATTGTATCATGGCTTTTTTTTCCAAAAAGGGCATTGGTGTCACTGTTGCGAATACTTTTTTTCAGAATCTCAGACACAGCTTTCAGCAACAGGTCGCCCACATGATGCCCAAATGAGTCATTGACCCGCTTGAATTGGTCAAGATCCAGATACAACAAAGCAAAAAATTGACTGTTCCTCTGGGAAACAACAACTTCCTTTTTCAGACGATCCAGAAAAAGCATACGGTTAGCGAGACCTGTGAGGCCATCGTAGAACCCCAGACGATGGATCTCCTCTTCCGCCTGCCTTAATTCGGTCACATCCTGCACAGCCCCGAAGATCAGTTCCGCCTCCCCATTCTCTCCATAAAGAACTTCTGCATGGTTGGAGATATACCGCTGTGTCCCATCCGATTGAATTACCCGATAATTGACACTGAACGGGGTCGTCAACTCCACCGCCTGCTCGATCTCCTTGCGGACCATTTCCCGCTCATGAGAGACAATCGGAGCCAGAAATTCCTCAAAAGTGACCGGATCGGTACTGTAATGGGCGCCCAGAAGACGAGCAGCCTCCCGGGAGCACTCAAAGGTATGATCGAGCAGATTAATTTCCCAATTGCCCAGCTTTGCAATTTCCTGTGTTTTCACGACCCGGCTGTTGTTTTTCGCCAATTCCTGAAAAGCCCGGCTGGCCCGTAACATATAACGCCCGCGATGACCCAGCATGACCCAGTTAATGGGTTTGGACACAAAATCATTGGCCCCTGCCTCAAAGGCCCGCGCTGTTGATTCGGTATCATCCATGCCGGTGACCATTACAATCTGGACGTATTTTCCTCCGGGCAGGTTGCGAATTGCGGCACAGGCCTCAAACCCGTCCATTTCCGGCATCACCACATCCATCAGAATGATATCCGGTCGCCGGGACTGAAAAAGAGAGATGGCCTCCCGGCCGTTTTCTGCCTCGATAATCTCAAATCCAGCCTTAACGAAGGCCGCTTTCATGGACAGACGTAATGAGAGCTCATCATCAACAATAAGGGCCAGAGGTGTGGCATGGACGGGTTGTTTAAACTGCATAGTTATTCAGCTCTTTTTTCAATGCATTTCTGACAGCCAGAAATTCGGCCGCCAATTGATCAATCAAAAGGGTATCATCCGGTAATGAACTGTTCTTGCAATGCATTTCAAGTTCACGGCTTATTTCGGAAAGGGCCATGGCACCCACATTGGCACTGCTGGACTTCAGGCCATGGGCGGCACTTCCAAGCTTTACCAGTTCCCGGTCGGCATATGTCTGCCGGATCTGGGCCACAATCGGTTCGGAGCTGGACAGATACGCGCCGACGATCTGCGCCACGATACTTTCTTCCCCCTCAATCTGCAGGGCAGACAGGGAGTCCAGCACACTGCGGTCAATGGGCGATGTGTTTTGCGGTTCATGGAGCGCCCCAGCCGTACCATCCTGCTGCTCCTTGTGTGCCGTCGGAGCAGACAAGGCAGACCATCGTTGCAAAACCTCCAGGGCCTCTTCCATTTTGTAAGGCTTCGTCAGATAATCATCCATCCCCGCTTCCAGACATTTCTCCCGATCTCCAGCCAGGGCATGACCGGTCATGGCAATAATAGGCACCCG
>JACNLK010000053.1 GCA_014381505.1 Candidatus Desulfatifera sulfidica
CGCGCAGACAACGGCGGGCGGTTCCACCAGCCCCAGCGGGATAGCCAGCCTAACCCCCACCCCCGCCGACCGGGGCCCAAAAGGGCGGCCCCACGCACCAAAAACACCCACCCCCAAAAGAACCACTTGTCACACTCCGCACCGGCCGGTCTGCAACGGAAGAAGAAGAGAGACACAGCCACAAAGCACCCGCCAGCAAAAAAATAAATATCTGCATTGCCACCTCCAAATTTGCAAATATGAGAAAAATTCTCATATTTGCAAATTAAACACTCTTGCTCCCCCTGGCAAGACCAGACCAATACCGGCATACATTCCGTGAAGTCATCTGACTTTCTGCATGAAACAGATTTTTTTATTTAAAAAAGGGGTCTGCGTTGCTATAGTGTGCAGATGAAATCTGCATCCACAAATCAAAAAACCAAGTTTATCTTTGTCACCGGCGGTGTTCTCTCCTCTCTTGGAAAAGGGTTGGCAGCAGCAGCCATCGGCGCACTTCTCGAAAGCCGCGGATTAACCGTTACCTTCCAGAAGCTTGACCCCTACATTAACGTCGACCCGGGGACCATGAACCCTTTCCAGCACGGAGAGGTCTATGTCACCGATGATGGGGCAGAAACCGACCTGGACATGGGCCATTATGAGCGCTATACCAACGCGGTCATGGCTCAGAAAAACAACTACACCTCGGGTCGCATCTACTACTCGGTGATCACCAAGGAACGGCGCGGCGAGTATCTCGGCGGTACGGTCCAGGTCATCCCTCACATTACCGACGAGATCAAGCGGGCGGTTCGTCAGCTTGAGGGCAGCGTTGATGTTGCAATCATCGAGATCGGCGGCACAGTGGGTGATATCGAGGGCTTACCCTTTATTGAAGCCATCCGCCAGTTGCGCGGCGATCTCGGCCGCGAGAACTCCCTGTTCATCCACCTGACCCTGGTCCCCTACATCAAGACTGCAGGCGAGGTCAAAACCAAGCCCACCCAGCATTCAGTACGCGAATTACGGGCCGACGGTATCCAGCCAGACATCTTGGTCTGCCGAACCGAGGCCCCGCTGACAGATGATCTCAAACGCAAGATCGGTCTATTCTGCAGCTTAAATACAGATGCAGTGATCACTGCCATAGGCGTTGAATCCATCTACGATGTGCCCCTGCACCTGCACGCGGAAGGGCTGGATACCAAGATCCTCGAACTGCTCAACATCTGGACCGGCCAACCCAACATTAAACCCTGGCAGGATCTGGCACACCGAATCAAAAATCCAGCCGACACTGTCGTCATTGCCATGCCCGGCAAATATGTAGATCTCACCGAATCCTACAAGAGTCTGCATGAATCCTTGGTCCACGGTGGTCTGGCCAACAATGTCAAGGTTGAGATACGCTACATCAACGCAGAAGATCTGGAAAACAAGAACACAGCGGCCTCTCTCCTGGATGGGTGCCACGGCATCCTTGTCCCTGGCGGCTTTGGCGAGCGTGGGGTTGAAGGTAAGATCCGGGCCATCACCTATGCCCGGGAACACTCAATCCCCTTCTTCGGCATCTGTCTTGGGATGCAACTGGCCGTTGTTGAATACGCCCGTAACGTGGCAAAACTCGATAAAGCCAACTCCACCGAACTCGATTCAATCACTCCTCATCCGGTTATCTACTTGATCAAGGAATGGTTTGATTATCGCCGAAACATCATGCAGGTTCGCGATGAGACCTCGGACATGGGTGGCACCCTGCGTTTGGGCGCCTATCCCTGTGCCCTGCGCGAAGACACCCTGGCCCGCACGGCCTACGAGACCGACGAAATATCCGAACGCCACCGTCACCGCTTTGAATTCAACAACGACTATCGTGCACAGCTGGAAGAGGCAGGCCTGACCATCTCTGGAACCTCACCTGACAATAACCTTGTGGAAATTGTCGAAATACAGGATCATCCCTGGTTCCTTGGCTGCCAATTTCATCCAGAATTCAAGTCCAAGCCCATGCGTCCGCACCCCCTGTTTCGTGACTTTATCGCTGCGGCCCTGAAAAAGAAACACGACTGAAGCAGGCAACCATGACCCAGGTTACCCCTGTTGATATCAGCAATCCCGGATCCAAAACACTGCGCGCGGGCAGCAATCAGCCCCTGCTTCTTCTAGCCGGCCCCTGCGCCCTCGAATCTGAGAGTCTGGCCCGAGAGATCGCCGACACCATGGCCGGGATCTGTGAAAGGCTTGGCATTACCTATGTATTCAAGGCCTCTTTTGACAAAGCGAACCGCACCTCACTTGACTCCTATCGCGGCCCCGGCCTGAAACAGGGTCTTGAGATTCTGGGCCGGATCCGCACGGAATTCAACGTCCCCGTGGTCTCCGACATCCACGAACCAAACCAGGTCGCACCGGCCGCTGAGATTCTCGATATCATTCAGATTCCCGCCTTCCTCTGCCGCCAGACCGACCTCCTCGTGGCGGCCGCTCAATCCGGCAAGACCGTGAATATCAAAAAGGGCCAGTTCGTCTCTCCCTGGGATATGAAGAATGCGGTCTCCAAGCTGCACCAGGCCGGAAGCAACAGTATTCTCCTCACCGAACGTGGTACCAGCTTTGGCTACAACAATCTGGTCGTGGACATGCGCGGTCTGATGGTGATGCGCTCTTTTAACTGCCCCGTGATCTTTGACGCCACCCACTCGGTCCAATTACCGGGTGGATCCGGAGGTACTTCCGGTGGCCAGCGTGAATTCGTTGCCCCGCTCTCCCGAGCTGCCATGGCCGCAGGTATCGATGGCCTCTTCCTTGAAGTTCATCCCGACCCTGATCGCGCCCTGTGTGACGGCCCCAACTCCCTGCCTCTTGATCAAGTCGAACCTCTGCTCACCCAACTTCTGGCCATCCGCCAGGCAGTCACCTGATCACCATGAGCGACTCCTGCCCGCCAAGCCGCCCCGGAACATACCCCTCGGATTGTGAGATCATCGATGGCCTGCGCAACATGGCCCGGAACAAAAAGCCACTCCACAATGATGACCCCACCCTGTTGGCCCGTGCCAAAGATATCAAGCTCTTACTCCTGGATGTTGACGGTGTCCTGACCGACGGCACCTTGCTTTACTCAAACAACGGCCAGGAATCCAAGGCCTTCCATACCCAGGATGGCTTTGGCCTTCGCCTCCTGCACGAGGCCGGGATCGAAACCGGAATCATTACCGCCAGAACCTCAGAAACCGTGTCCCGCCGGGCCACCGAACTGGGAATCCATCACCTCCACCTGGGCATCCGCAACAAACTTGATGCCTTCCGCGAGATCAGCAAACAGACCGGTCATAAGCCATTTGAAATCGCCTATATGGGTGATGACTGGCTTGACCTGACTCTGCTCACACGAGTTGGTCTGGCCGTCAGTCCTGCCAATGGAGTTGTGGAAGTCCAGGACGTCTGTCATTACACCACCAGCCTGTCAGGCGGCCAGGGGGCCGTCCGCGAGGTCTGCGCTCTCCTCCTGCGGGCCAAAGGTCTCGACCGTCAGCTCCTCCAAAAGTACATGAATCGATGATCCTTCAGCGCAATCTGATCTGGCTCATTCCTCTCTCCATCATCATCACCTTTCCTCTATGGCGTCCACCCGTTGCTGCCTTTCTTAGCCCGACCTACGACCACCCTGCCACAACCCCGCACAAACAAAACCTGAACCATGATTTCATCCTGGATCAGATCCGGGTTATTGCCAGTGACAAAAAAACTGGTCGTAGTGAAATTACAGCCCGGCAGGCCGTGACCGTTGCCCCCGGGCAACTTGAGCTCACCGAGGTCACAGCCCTCCTCCCCAGTAGCAATGAAAATCCGGACGACCTTCTCCACATCAGTGCCCAGAGCGGACGCTACAATCAGGACAACGGGCTCCTGATCCTCCGGGATCAGGCTCAAGTGATCAATCCGGCAGACGGCTATAAACTGGAAAGCGACCTGCTTCACTACAGTGAATCCCAACAGACCTTAATCAGTCCAGTGGCCATCCGTTTTCAAGGCCAGGGAGTCCTCATCAAAGGCTCCAGTCTGTCCTACGACCTCGCCACGGGCCACTATCAAATCGGTGGTCGTGTCCACTGTACACTCACCCAGTTTTCCCTCCCAGGAACAAAATAACATTATTTATCCTTGTGTTATCTCGTTATCAAGCTAAAATATAATAACTTAATTTAAGGATACGTCCCCATCTGCAAGACTCAACTGCCACAGACAGAATGATCACGACTCCTTTATTTTCCTCCATCCTGGTTCTCATCGGTGCCTTTTTTATGCTGGGGGCCATTGTCACCAGTATCCGTGCTACCCCTGATGTTCCGGCCCCATACAAAAACAAATGGTTCATACTGGTCACTCTCATGGGGCTGTTTCTGGTGGGGTACCTGGCCGTTATCCTGGTCGAACTCTTAAGCTTACCGCTCCCTGTCGATGTCATCGCCGGTTCAGTCTTTCTGGGCGGGGCCTGCTTTGTCCTGTTGATTATCAGTCTGAGCAAATCGATCATTCACAGCCTACGTCAACGTGAGCACCTGCTGGAAGAGGCCAGGGATCAACTGGAAGAACGGGTCTGCGAGCGAACCCAAAACCTGGAACAGGCCCTGGCAAAACTGGAAAAAGAGACCAAGGAACACAGACAGCTCTCGACAAACTTCGAGGCCCTCAACGTCGAGCTCCTGCAAATTCTCAACAGTTCAGCCGATGGTATCCGCATCATCGATAAAGATTTCATCGTCCGACGAGTCAATAAGACTTTTGTCAAGATGATGGGTTTTGACCAGGAAGAACTCATCAATTTCAAATGCCACGACAGGGTACATGGCAACGACTGCCACACGTCCAACTGCCCACTCACAATCACCATGAACGGCAACAAGAGTTTTGAGGTAGAAAAACTCGTCAAAGGAAAGGACGGGAAAGAAATGACCTGCCTGGTCACCGCCGCCCCCTATTTTGACGCCAATGGTAGTCTGATCGGTATCATTGAAGGCTTCCGCGACATCTCCGATCGCAAGATTATGGAAGAACGCCTGCGCGAGATATCAATCACTGATGAAATGACCGGTCTTCTCAATCGCCGGGGCTTTCTCGATGTGGCCATGCGGCAGCTTGAGCTGGCCAAACGACTGGATAAATCAGTCTTTCTCCTCTACACGGACATCGATGACTTCAAACAGATCAACGATACTCTGGGCCATGCTGTGGGCGACGAGGCCATCAAAGAGACGGCTGAGCTCCTCTGTGCCACCTTCCGTGAAGCAGATATCATTGGTATTGGACGTCTGGGCGGCGACGAATTCAGCGTTATGATGTTCAGCGAATTTGAGACCACCAGCAAACACCCTGTGATCAGTCGCCTTGAGGCCAAACTGCGTGAACGGAACAAAACCACAAGCCAACCCTACCAGCTTTCAATCAGCACTGGTCTGATCCAGTATGATCATGCCAATCCACAATCCATCGATGAACTTCTGACCCTGGCCGACAAAAAAATGTACGACTGCAAACAACAACGTAAAAAAAACCAAACCTAATCAACGCAACGATCCATCTTCCTACAACGCCTCTTCCATCTGCTCCTGTCTTAAACACAGGTCACGGACAAACTCACCCCCGGCATGACCATATTCTTCAACCACCCAGACAACAGCACACAACCAGTTTTATAATCAAACAGATGGACGCGATGTTCTGCTAGCAACACCTGCAACCGTGATCTGATGCTGGCGGATAAACTGGCTCAGAGACTGCCGGGTAATTCCGATCAGACGGGCCGCCAGACTGACATTGCCCCCCGAACGACGCAGGGCCTCTCTGGCCAAACTGCAACGCGCCTCTCGAACCGAGGGCAATTCGTGACCAAAGCTGATTCGTTCATGACCATTGCCACCAGACACTGATGCCTCTTGCGGCCTCTCGCTGCCCTTCCGAACAAAAGAACTCATCCCCAGGACACTCCCCTGCTGACGACTGACAGCGTCAAAAATCTTTGCCCGCAACTCTCTGATATTTCCAGGAAAAGAATAGTTTTCCAAAAGCGTGTACAGCTCTTCCGGGATCGCCATCTCCCGCCGATCAAACTCCCGGACCGCCCCGCGGACAAAATGGGGAACCAGGAGCCTGAGATCCTCAAAGCGTTGCCGCAGAGGAGGCAGGTCAATCTGATGGGCGCAAATTCGGAAATAGAGATCCCGGCGAAACAGACCCTGCTCCACCATCTCTTCAAGATTTCGATTACTGGCAACAATAATTCTGGCATCCGTTTCCACCGGATAGTCACTCCCCAGTGGATGATATTCCTTCTCCTGCAGCAAACGCAGGAGTTTGACCTGGGATCGAGCGCTCAGATCACCAATCTCATCCAGAAACAAGGAGCCACCTCTGGCCTGGCGCACGTGCCCCTCACGGAGAGTATCCGCGCCAGTAAAGGCCCCTTTCACATGACCAAAGAGGGTGTCAGCAAAGACATTGTCGTCAAGTCCGGCAGCGTTCACCGCAACAAAATAGCCGGTCCGTCCACTGGCCCGGTGAACACTGCGGGCCACCAGCTCCTTGCCGACTCCGGTCTCACCACTGATCAAAACAGGCTGGCTGCTTGGGGCAATATCTTCGATATACCGAAAAATCCTCAACATCAACGCATTGGATGTCAAACTCTCTTCAAACAACTCAGGCCGTCGCGGGCCGATGCTCTGTTGACAACGACCATCACGCAGAGCCACATTTTCACGGCGTAGTTCACGAATTTCCAGCGCAACACGAATAGCCGAGAGCAGTCGAGTGGTCTCCAGCGGCTTACTGACATAATCAAACGCACCACGCTTCATGCATTCCACCACGTTCTCAAGAGCATCGGTGGCCGTCGCCATAATGACAGGTACCTCCGGAAAATCTGCAGTCAACTCTTCGAGCAGCTTGTCCCCGCGCAGATGAGGCATGGTGATATCCAGGAGAATCACAGAAACCTCTGTCTTATCCAGCAGCGAACGGACATTGCGACTGTCGGTAACACTCAGAATATTGTTATAGTTGTGCAGCCGCAAAGTCCGCTCGACGGCAGTCACAACTCCCTGATCATCATCAACATGAAGAATCGGCAGATCCGGATACAGTGCATTATTCATGGTCATCTCCAAAGATATACGGCTTGCAGACGCGTGACATGCGCCTGATCACCAAAAAAAGTAATTCTCACATCAACCAGCCAATCAAGCCTCATGCTCCTGCAATCATCCCGACGCTTGCGTCGAGTCAGTTAATGGAATCAAGACCCGAAACTGCGATCCCTCGCCAAGGCTGCTTTCAATCTCAAAAACCATATTCAGCTGTCGGAGAATATCACGGGAAACAGACAACCCCAGTCCGGTGCCTTCACCCACGTCCTTGGTGGTGAAAAAAGGTTCAAGGCAGCGACTCTTAATCTCCTCACTCATCCCAATCCCATTATCGCTCACTTCACAGCATAGGGCTCGTCCAGGGGCAAAAGCCTGGGGTAACCTGCGCATGTGATCAGCTCCCAGATCAACAACCTGAAGAGTAAATTCAACCCGCTTTTTATAATCGTCTCCCTCCGTCTCAGCCCGTTGATCTACAGCATGACGTGCATTCGAGAGCAGATTGACGATCACCTGCTCAAAACGCTGACTATCGGCCTCCACCAACGGTGGCTCGTGGAGTATATCCTCAACCAGTTCAATCTGGTGAGCCCGAAACTGCTCACGGAAAAAAAGCAGGGACTGATCAATGGAATCCCACAAATTCACCCGTTCCATCCCCTTGGCCGAGGCCCTGGAGAAAAAGCGAACAGCATTAATAATTCGCTCGATTTTTCGTGAATACTCTCGAATTTCCACTGCCGCTTCAAGTGCTGGGCTGCCGGGTGCATGTCTACGCAGATAATCCTGGCAGAATTCCGCATTGAGATTAATCACACTGAGCGGCTGATGAATTTCATGCCCCATACCAGAAGCCATCTCGCCCATGGCTCGTAATCGTCCTCCATGGGCCAGTTGGCCCTGATAGGCCAAAAGCTGCTCATCATTCTTCTGACGCTCGATCGCCGTACCAATAAAACCCGCAACCACCTTCAGGGCATCGATTTCGGGCACAGACCAATCATTCCCCCCCTTGCAATGTTCAAAGGACAAATGGCCCCAGCACTGTTTACTGCTCCAGACAGGCAGAGCCACCATGGAACATATTCGATTTTTCTTGAGCCAGACCAAATCCTCGGACGTGGCTGCCGAATCCGTGATGACTAAGTGTTCACCTTGCACAAACGCCTGCCGCCACCAATCCAGACCCGATTCCGAAAAGGAAAAAGCCATACCCGCATTCGGTCGAAAACGAAGCTCCTGCTCGGACATCCACCATTCACACTCAGGCACAGCCGAAAATTCAGCCCCAGGGACAGATTGATGGCGAAAAACCCGAATTCGACAGACCTGAATAATCCCTCCCAATCGCTCAATGAGCCCCTCGACAAAAATCAGCCAGGCCCTGTTCAAGAGAAGCTTACTGGACATGGAGTGCAGGGCGGCCAGGATCTGCTCGCGTCGCCCCAGAGCATCTTCAAGGGCTTGTCGTTTTTTTAAATCTTCCTCCAGGCGCTGATTTTTGAGATCCAGCTCAGTCACCAATTTGCGGTTTTTATGAACCAGAAGATATCGATCAACTGCACGGCCCAAGACGTGTAACATCTCTGATTCAAGCCAGGGTTTACGGATATAATGATACACCTGGGCACGATTAATGGAATCGATCAGGTCATCAACATCAACATAGGCCGTGAGCATGATCCGCACCATGTCCGGATACAACCGCATAACCTCAATCAGAAATTCAACCCCGCTCATCCTCGGCATTCGCTGGTCGGCAACAATCACCGCCAGATCCGGATTGGCCTTGACCACCACCAACCCTTCCTGCCCGGAAGATGCCGTCAGAACCTCATAGGCCCCCTCCACATTCATCTTAAAATTAGCAAGATTGGTGGGTTCATCATCCACATACAGAATTTTAACAGCGCTCATTGATCCTCCGTGGATACGCCTGTCGCACAAGTCATTCCCAAGGGCAGGGCAACCTCAAAGCAGGCCCCGCCGCCTTCATTGTTCCAGGCCCGAAGCAATCCCTGATGGTGCTGAATAATATCATAAGAGATACTGAGACCAAGCCCTGTCCCCTGTCCCACATCTCTGGTGGTATAAAAAGGCTCAAAAATATTCTTCAATGACTGCTCCTCGATCCCCGGACCATTATCTATTATCCGAACCCGCAGCCATTGCGCATCAGCCAAGGTCTCAACTGTGATGCAACCGTTCCCCGCCATCGCCTGATACGCATTCAGAAGGAGATTGACAAAAACCTGGCAGAGTTGATCCGGCACACAGGTGATCTCGGGCAGACCGATACCGTACTGCCTGACAATCTCAACCTTGCTGTCTTCATTTCCAACAAGAAGCAGGGCACGATCAAGCTCACCATGAAGATCAATACAAATGGGATGAGCAAGCTCTTGACGGGAAAAAGTGGTCAGACGTTGAACAATGGCCTGTGTCCGTCTGTTCCCTTCATCAATATTGTTCAGCAGGATTTCCAGATCGTTCTCAAACTTATGACGATCCTGCACACCGTCAAGCAAGGCCTGAATACGGCGGCGCAGGGGTGGGAGCGCCGCACTGCTGAAATTCATAGTATTGTTGATCTCGTGGCTCAAACCGGCCACCATCCTGCCCACAGCCGCCATTTTCTCGGAATGGATCATCTCCTGCTGGGTCTTGCGCAGCTCCTCTTCCACCCGCTTGATTTTGGTGAAATCCCGAACACTGATCAACACCCGATTGATCGTCCCATCCTCATCCGGGTCAGGCGAATAGTGTACGGACACAAAATGCCGATGCTGTTGATCTGAACCATACTCAAACCAATCTTCTGTTTTAAGACTTTCCCCGGCCAGGGCCCTCTTCAGATAAGGCCTGACCTTGTCCTCAAACTGCTCCTCGCCCAATACATCGCTGATCCGCAGATCGAATATCTCGCCACGACTCTGCCCATGTCTCAACAGATGAGAATTATTAACCAATAAATACTTCCCCTGGCGATCAACGACAGCAATCATGTCCTGACTCACAGCAACCACCCGCTCATACTGCCGCAGCTGTCGAGTCCGATCTGTCACCTCCTGCTCAAGGGTTGCGGCATACTCACGATCACTCTCGGCAAACTGAGACAAGGATTCGAGCATTCCATTAAACGATGTCGCCAACTCGCCCAGTTCGTCCGTGCGCCGGATCTCGACCCGATCATCAAAATGACCCTGGGCCGCCAGACGGGAAGATTGTGTCAGTGCAAGTAATGGCCGAACCAGAAGACGTAAAAGCATAACCATGAGCAACAGGCTTGCTCCATACACCAGGACAGCACTTCGGGCAAAACTCCAATTCATGGATCCCAGAGCTGTTTCCAGAGCCCCCTTTGTTGCAACCACTGAAGCGAGAAGAGCGGCCTCTGGAATCAGTTTGACCAGGTACCAACCCGTAGGCTGCATCCGTTCACTGGCCACCTCATAACGGGTCCCGCCTAACTTCAGGGGGAAAATCTGCTGCCATTGCATCAAAATAGTCGCGGCCATCTCCCGCACTGCGGCATGAGCAGAATCTCCCAGATGTTGATCAATGGTATCAGTGGAATCACGCATGGCCGTCAGGTCAACATCAAAACCAAACTCTGCCAATCGCTCGACGGGAAAGGCAATAAGCCTCCCCTTCCCATCCATCAAAAAAGAAATCATATCTTCTTTAACGTCAACATCCCGCCCATCACGTGCATGCAGACCAATTAACAGATCAGCCAAAGACACGTCAATGCCGGTGACCCCGGCAAATTCACCACTGCCATCTACAAAGGGGGTGGAGGCAGTGATCATCAGACCAGACCCCACATCATCCTTGTAAATATTGCTCCAGACCGTGCGCTGTTCCGGGTTTCGGCGAGGGGCTGCGACCAGCACAGGTTCTCCCGTACAAATATCCACGACCCGAGCATCAGGCAGAATATCAATCACCTCTTGAGCCGTGGCCCGCAGGGTACTGTAACCAAGGCCACCGAAAAGACTGATATAATGGGCGGCCGTGGCCTCGGGGATTTGATGCAAGACCGTCATGAACTGAGGTCCCAAAGCTGAAAGGCGCTCAATTTTCTCCCGGGCCTGATCACTGAACGGGTCCGCACTCCAGAAGAAATCAATCATAGAACCGCCCAGGCGATAATAAAAATGCTTGTCTGCCTCGTAGACAAACGAATCAAGCAAGCCCTCGGGAGAGGCGCTCTCGCGCTCGTCAGTCAGAAGCTGCGAGGCCTGGGCCCCGAGCATAGCCGAGGCCAATTCTATCTGATAAAGCTGCTGGGCATAGCCATTGGCCTGTTCATGAGTCAAGGCGGCCAGAAAGATTCGGGCTCGCTCCCTGGCCCCCTGTTCATTGATCTGCACGGCCTGATTCCCGAAATTATCCATCAAACGAAGAGCCTGGGCCAGATACAGCAAGGTCGTACCCAGGAGGATAACTGAGACAATCAGAAAAATTTTACGACCAATTCTGGAGTGAAACATGAGCTTACTGGCTACGTTTACAGATCAATATAAAAATCATCCACACACCCCCTGAATGAAAACCTGACAGATAGTTTCCATAGACTGACATGCGATCAGGCAAAAAACAAGGGTAATGGATAAAAAAATTTTCACGTCGAACAAAAAAAGAGAAGGGGAAGTCGTAAAAATACACGAAAGAGAGCAGAGTGAGAGGATGTGTCATTGAGAGAAGATAAAAAAAGCCGGTCAAGAAATGACCGGCCCTGGAAGAAAAACTGCAGAGTAGCTGCTGTTAATCAACCTCATAAAAATGCTCTTTTTCTGCACCGCACTTGGGACAGACCCAGGTTTCAGGCACATCTTCAAACTTGGTTCCAGGCTCAACGCCACCTTCATAATCACCTTCTTCCGGATCATAAATATAACCGCAAGGACATTCCCATTTCTGCATTGTGACCTCCTTTATGTTGCACTTAAACTAAACAAGGAACTATTCTCAATTAAGAATACAACACCAGTTGATATTGTCAAAGGAAAATTTCGCATCAGACCGGGAAAGTCGCTCGGACTTGACAATACCAGACAAGGGCTTATTTTCTTACTGGGAATTATTCCTGAATTATAGACAAAAGGAGGTTCACCATGACATCATATACCTGTACAACTTGTGGTTCCATTGCTGACAAACCCGGTCATCTTTGCAACCCCTGCGATGACGAAAAAGAAGAGTGTAGTTTCTGCGGTATTCCTTCGGTGGATATAACCCACGTTTGCGAGGGCAAGTTAGCCGACATGAAAGTGGTCTGCGATGGCTGTGGCCGACTGGCCACAGATGAGAAACAGGTCTGCCAGCCACGGGCCGTTCAAACCGGTTGAAATACGGACAGAAAAAACAGAAAGGCACTCTAAGGATGAAAGAGTATTTTGAAAAATAAAGATTTTTGTTCACAATCAAGGTGAGCGGATTTTCACCAAACAACCGCCCATCCGACCCAGGCCTCCTGCAAGCAACGCAGGGGGCCTTTTTTATATCCTACCAAAAAAAAGCGAAAAAGAAGAGCTGACAGCAGTTCTGGACAGGCTTTCCAGGGTCAGGCCAGAAGCATGGAGTCCATACTCAGCTCTTCGCCCTGGGACTCATAGAAACGCTGGAGCAGAGAGTCGACGGTGAGACCGGCTTTATCGCGGACATCGAGGATAATCCGCCCCTGATGGAGCATAATCAGCCGATTCCCGAAGGCAATGGCATGCTTCATATTATGAGTAATCATCATAGCGGTCAATTGCTGCTCGCGCACGATGGTATGGGTAAGATTAAGAATCTGGGCCGCAGTCTTGGGATCAAGGGCTGCCGTGTGCTCATCCAGAAGCAGAACTTCCGGACGCACCAGAGTTGCCATCACCATAGTCAGGGCCTGACGTTGACCACCGGAGAGCAGGCCGACCCGGTCCGCAAGACGATCTTCCAGACCTAGATCAAGCTGGGTCAGTTCAGTGCGAAAACGCTCACGATCACGACGTTTAACCCCTGGCCCCAATCCGCGACGCATACCACGTTTAAACGCCAAGGCCATATTCTGCTCAATGGAGGCCGAAGGACAGGTTCCAAGAAGAGGATCCTGGAAAACCCGGGCCACAAAGCGCGCTCGCTTGTGCTCAGGCCAGGTGGTCACCTCCTGACCGCTGATCTCAATTTGCCCGGAATCCGGAAGAAAAGTACCGGCAATAGCATTGAGCAAGGTCGATTTTCCAGAACCATTGGAACCGATGACGGTCACAAAATCACCAGCCTCAATCTCAAGATCAATACCGCGCAGGGCATGGACCTCGTTAACACTGCCGCGATGAAAATATTTTTGAACTCCCTGGAGCCTGATCATCGAGCCATAATCCTTTTTTTGAGGGCCGGCGAGACAAGAGCACTGATCACCAGTAATGAGGTGATCAGGTTCAGATCACTGGGATTAAAGGAAAAAGAACCTATCTTGAGCCCCAGAGCCAAGGCAATGGCCAGGCGATACACAATAGAGCCCAGGAGGGCGGCAATGATCGCCCGAGCTATGCTTCGTCCACCGAAGAGGGTCTCGCCGATGATCACCGAGGCCAGTCCGGCAATAATCGTTCCAACCCCCATTCCCACATCGGCTGCGCCCTGATTCTGAGCAACCAGGGCTCCGCTCAGGGCCACAAGGGCATTGGAAAGCCCAACCCCGATAATAATAATGGTATGGGTATTCACTCCAAGACTGGTGATCATCTTCGGATTGTCACCGGTTGCCAGAATGGCATGGCCGATTTCAGTGCCCAGAAACCAGATAATCAATGCGGTGACAAAGAGGGCCAGGAGACCAAAAATCAAAATCCCGGCGTACTGTCCGGGAACACCCAGAGCGATGGCCGAATCAAAGACCGTCTCACTGCCAAGAAGTGCAATGTTTGGCCCGCCCATAATCCGGATATTGACCGAATAAAGGGCAATCATGGTCAGAATCGACGCCAGAAGGTGGAGAATACGAAAACGGGTGTTCAGGACCGCAGTCACCACTCCAGCCAAGAACCCACCAGTCACTGCCAGGCCCAAAGAGAGATAAGGGTTCAGCCCCTGGCTGATGGCCAAGGCAGAAATGGCTGCCCCCAAAGGCAGACTGCCATCCACGGTCAAATCGGGGAAATCCAAAACCCGAAAGGTCAGATAGACCCCGATGACCATGATTCCATAAACCAGTCCCTGCTCAACGGCACCAAGGGCCGCATACCAAGTCATTCCAGATAATCCTTATCAGTCGATGATCTTGTCAGCTTTCTCAAGCAGAGCCGGAGGAGGGGTCAGGCCCATCTTCACAGACGAAGATACGTTGATGTGCAGCTGCAATTCCTTTTGAAACTCCACCGGGATGGAGGCCGGATCTGCTCCTTCCAAAATGCGCTGAGCCATGGCCCCGGTCTGATAACCGTGCTTGTAATAATCAAAGCCCATGGCGGCTACTGCGCCCCGCTCAACCGAATTGACATCAGCAGCAAAGATAGGCAGCTTATTTTCAATCCCGACCTTAATCACAGATTCGAGGGCCGAAACGATGGTATTGTCGGTGGGGATATAGACGGCATCCACACGGCCAACCAGGCTTTTAGCGGCCTGATAAACATCAGCAGTCTTGGCGGCCGTTGCTTCAACCACCTCAAAACCCATTTTCTTCCCCAACTCGCGCAGGGTTGCCACCAGAGATTTGGAGTTGGCTTCACCAGCATTGTACATCACACCCAGTGTATTAATGCCCGGGCGGTAGCTGAGAACCATATTCATGTGTTCTTCAAGGGGCAGAAGGTCAGAAACGCCGGTAATTAATCCACCGGGATTCTGCAGGTCTTTCACAAGACCTGCTGCCACAGGATCAGTGATTGCAGAGAAAAGCATGGGGCGCTTGAGATTCTCGGGAGACTTTTTCAAGGCCTGGGCCGTAGCCTGGGCCGAAGGGGTGGCAATGGCCAGGAGAAGGTCTGCCTTTTCACCAATCATCTGCTGACCGATCTGGGTTGCAGTTCCCATATTGGCCTGTGCATTGTGAACATGATACTCAACCTCCACCTTCTGCTCGGTCAGGTAATCCTGAAAACCTTGCAAGACCGCATCAAGAGCGGGATGTTCAACAAACTGATTAACCGAAACCACATAACCGGCGGCGGCGCTTTGGACCGACATGAGGACGGCCACAAGTACACCCAGAATCATTTTTTTCATCATGTTCTCCAAAAAGATAAAATTAACGCAACTCTTCAGTAGTGGCGCCCCATCTACTTTGTCATCGGTCTGCTCATGTACTGACAGTACACTTTGCAGACCTCTTTCGCGCATCTGGCGCACGACTGAAAACTTACTGTACACGGTTTTATGTTCATTTCCGGCATCAAGCGGAATAATTACAAATAAACAATAACTCCTCAAAAGAGCCTCTGTTCAAGAAGGCGCATTTTTACTGCATCGCCCCACACAAGTCAACTAAAGAGCGTGGAAAACAAAACGGGAACAAAGATCATTTTCAACCGGCAAAATACAATTTCAACGTCGACTGGGGAATCAACCTCCGTTTTATCGAATTTGACGGCACGGTTACCCAAGACACAACCTCCGAGAGCACCTCTGAGAACCTCAGTCCCCATGCTCTACCTCGGCGCCCAGTTCACCCCTATGGACAGACTCAGCCTGGAAGCTGAATTTCGCGGTATTTCGTACAGCGGCAACAGCTACTACGATTACCTGGCTCGTATCAAGTATAAACCCTTTGCAGCAACTCCTCTCTTCCTGAGTGCCGGATACCGCAGCGAAAGTCTTGACATCGACGAAAGCGACATCCGTGCCGATCTCACCTTTAAGGGGCCCTTTGTCGAGCTCGGCTTTCAGTTCTAATCTCTGCCTCTCCTACAGCGGCGGCCGAACGTGGTCGCCGCTGATTTCATCCACCACAAACACTTCATCCGCACCAACCTGCCAACGGATATTAACGTCCCAGAGTGTCATACCATAACTTCGACTATGGTGACGCTGGCTGGCGGGACGTGGATCCTGGGCCAAGGTTTCACGGATCAGGGTGGCCAGGGGTCGAGCAGTTCGTTGTTCATAGTCGGCACAGAACTGTTGTGCCCTCGCTGTGAACTCCACCAGCCTCTGTGGCGCCTCATCACTGCGAACAAAACCACTGGTGGCCTCGGGCAGGCTGTCTGAATAAGGAAGATAGGGTTTAAAATCCAGCACCGGAGTACCATCCAGTAAATCCAATTCGGCCAGATTCAGCCCCAAACGCCCATCAACCACACTGATTCCACGCAACCGCACCACAGACATTCCCATGAAATTAGGACGATGCGGGCTGCGACTGGCAAAGACTCCGACCCGCTTCTGCCCACCCAGCCATGGTGGCCTGACCGTGGGCCGCCAGCCTTCCTCCACGGCCTCATGAAAGAGGAACTGAATCCAAAGATGAGAAAAGCCCTCCAGGCCACGAACCATCTCCTCCCGATCATAGCCCGGGCACAACTCCAATCGCCCGGCACTGGACTTCACCAGCCCTGGCTGACGCGGGATGCCGAATTTCTCAGGATAACAGGAACGGACAATACCAATGATTTCAATTTGAACAGAATTCTGCATGACACAATATTTAGCAGGTGCTCCAGGCCCTGTCAATTCACACCGTCACTGCTTTCCTCACATAGAAGGACAGGCAGTGACACCGGTTCTTGACAACAATCAGGGCAAGAAAACAGAAACGAATATTTTACATCAGTGGTGACGATTCCAAGAGTTGTACATGGTTTGTTTCACCCTCTCCCAGATCCTCCTCACACCGTATCTTGTTAATCAATCGAAAAACTGCCAGATAATTCTTGACGCCCATCCATGACAGGGCTACCTTGTAGTATACCAATAATACAAATACTTAAAAGGTATTATCATATGCTGAAACGCTTCACCATCTCCATGGAAGAAGAGCTCTTGCACGATTTTGATGATCTCATCGCCCAACGCCGTTATAAAAACCGCTCAGAAGCAGTGCGCGACCTGATTCGCAGCCGAGTGGTCGAGGACGAGTGGGCCGCAGACAAAGATGTCATGGGGGTCATCTCTCTGGTCTATGATCACCACCAGCATCAGCTCCAGGAAAAGATTACCGAACTCCAGCACGACCTCCACCATCACATCGTCTCCACCACCCATGTGCACATGGATCACCACAACTGCCTGGAGGTCATCATTGTTCGCGGACAGGCAGGTGCTGTCCAGCAGCTGGCCAATAGCCTCATCGCCCTGCGTGGCGTACGCAGCGGCAATCTGGCCATGAGCTCCACCGGCAAACACCTCCACTGAAGCGGAATATATCTGCACATATCAGAAGGTGTTCTCAGCGCCCCTACCCTGATCAGCGGTGGTATACTCAGTGGTATGGGGACAATGCCAGCCCTGCTCGAACTCCAACACATCTCCTATACCTTTCCAGGAAGTCAGCTTCCCCTGTTGCAAAACCTCAACCTGCAGGTGAACGAACAACGCCTGGGGCTGATTGGCCCCAACGGCTGCGGCAAGACCACCCTGTTCCAGATCATGGTTGGTCTGCTCTCGCCCACCAGCGGGAAACTGCTCCTGAATGGCCAGACAATCACGAATGCCAAGGATCTTCGTGCCCCACGATCATCAAGGCAAAGAGTCACACTCCTGAACGCGGCGAACGACAGCATTTTGGGAACAGGTACTTTTAGAATTCCCGGCACACGACGTGCCAGGCAGCAGACACTATTAAACGAGAAAGGAAACAGTTAGCGCAGGCGCGCTTGAAGGGTCCGGCCAACAATGACCAGGAGATAGATGGCACCAGCAACCATAACAATAGCCGGGCCGCTGGGAAGATCTGGGCCGTAACTGCCCGCAAGACCGCCAACCACAGAGACCATGGTGATCAAGGTGGCCCAGAGCATCATCTGCCACAGGCGATGGCTGAAATGAGAAGCTGCAGCCGCAGGAAGAGTGAACAGGGCAATCACAAGGACAATACCCACCACCCTGACCATCAGAACAATGGTCAGGGCCGTCAGGCAAAAAAGAAAAAGAATGGAGAGATCACCTTGCAGGCCACGCAGCCGGGCAAACTCTTCATCAAAACACAGAGCCAACATACGATTATAGCTCAGAATTCCCAGGACAATGACAATCAAATCAAGAACAACAATGGTCAACAGATCAGCACGGCTGATCATCAGAATATCACCAAACAAATAACTCATGGGGTCAACATAGCCTGGAGTCTTGGCCAGGAACATGATCCCGATAGCCATACCCATGACCCAGATTGCACCAATGACCGAATCAATCCTCTCACCACAGCGCAGACTGACCACGCCGATAATCAGGGCCGCAAGGAGCGCCGCAACAATTGCCCCGAACATAGGGCTCAGCCAGCTCAGATCATAGCGGGCCTGAAAATACAAAGCAGCACCAATTCCACCCAGAACACAATGGGCAATGGCTCCGGCCAGATAACTCATCCTGCGGACCACCACATAGGTACCGATCAGACCAAAGGCCGGTGCGGCCAGAAGCCCGGCAGCCAGTGCATAGCGAAGAAAGGCGAAATCCGGATCCGTGAGTGCCCTAAAAAATTCGGTCATGGCTATGCCCCTCCTTTCCACAGGTATGGTCATGACGGACCATACGGACATCTGCGCCATACATCTCCCGAATCAGCTCCCCGGTGAGTTCCGAGGTAGGATGAATCTTCAGGCCGTGGTTAATACAAAAAACCCGGTTAACGAGCTGTGACACAAAGCCCAGATCATGGGAAACGGTCATGACGGTCACTCGATGGCTCAGCTGTTTAAGGATCTCGAAAAACTGAAATTCCACTGCCGGATCAACATTGGCAGTGGGCTCATCCAAAAGCAGAAGTTCCGGTTCGCAGGCCAGGGCCCGAGCAATCAAAACCCGCTGCCGCTGCCCACCGGACAACTCACTGAACGAAGCCGGGGCCAGCGACTCGACCCCAAGCTCAACCATAATTTCCAGACAGCGATTGCGGTCTTCCCGGGAATAACGCCCAAGCCCGGCCCATCCAGGCCGGGCCCGGCCCATGAGAACCACCTCCATAACCGAAACCGGGAAATTGGCATCGTACTGAAGATACTGGGGCATATACCCGATCCGGCCCCGGGCTCGTTTGGGCGAGGTACCGAAAACCTTAATAGCACCCTGCTGCGGCGTGAGCAGACCAAGGATAATCTTGAGCAGAGTTGATTTCCCGCCCCCATTGGGCCCAACCAGTGAAACGGCATCCAGGGCATCAACCGTGAATGAGACATTGGTCAGGATCGGTACGTCTCCATAAGCAAAAGAGACCCCTTCACACTGAATTATGGGTGGCTCAGGTGGCATAAACCTTCAACATTCTCCTTTTTATACTGTACCACAGGAAGAATTCATCTTTTGGCCAGCCCTTGGGCCAACTGTTCCGCCATCGAGGTAATATTTGCCAGAACATCACGGGCCAATGGGTCGATAGCGACTATGCGAGCACCTGTGGCATCTGCTATAATCTGCGCACTACGGGGATCAAATTGCGGTTGGACAAAGAGAACTCTGATCTCCTCTTCCTGCGCTTGTCGTATAAAATGAAGGAGTTGTCGTGGGGATGGATTCTTCCCCTCAACCTGCACGGCTCGTTGTTGCAACTGAAAATTATTGGCCAGATAACCAAAGGCCGGATGAAAAACAAACAGTGTTTCCCCCTGATGCGGCCGAAGCAACGTCGTCGTCTGCTCCTGCACTGCAGCCAGACGAGCCTGAAACGAGACCAGGCCAGCTTGATATTGAGCCCGACCCTGCGGATCACACTCACTCAGAGCAACGGCAACATTTTCGGCCATGCGGGAAAGCTGGTCAAAACCAAGCCAGAGATGGGGATCAGCATCGTGATCACTGCCATGACCTTCATCCACACCCAACCTGGGCACTCCGCTGGACATATCGACCAGCCGCAAGTCCGAGCGCATACCAGCCAGACGATCACGCAGTCGGCGCTCAAACTCAAGATCAACGGTCAGATAACAATCAGCAGTCAACAGGTTTTGAACCTGCTTGGGAGTGGGAAAAAAATGGTGGGGATCACTGCCGTCTGCAAGCAGGACATGCACCGTAACGCCAGAACCGCCAATGGCCTCAACCAGGGCTGCCTGGGGTGGGATAGAAACAAAAACAGTGGACGCAGCGGCCTGAGAAACAGCAACAGAGACGAAGGCGAGCAGGACACAACACACATGCAAAAACACGGATCGCATCACTAGCCGATCCACTCTTCAACAAACATGAACAACATTCGAGACTTGATTATCATCTTTTCTCCTGTGGTCAATCATCAAAGCACAGAAAAATCCTATGCGACGAAGGCCGGAGAAACAAGGAAAAAATGGAATGATTCAGTAACGCTCAAAAAAAAGCCATCTCAGAAACTCACTGAAGGAGAAGGAGCACGCCTCTCCTTCCTTCAGCAGTCATTACATGCCGTAAAATCCTGGAAAGAGAATCAGTGAAACCAGAACCAGTACCTGGATACAGATAAAAGGCATAACTCCCCGATAAATATCCGTGGTCCTTACCCCGGGCGGACAAACCCCCTTCAGATAAAAGAGGGAAAACCCAAAAGGTGGAGTCAAAAACGAGGTCTGGAGATTCATGGCAATCAGAATTGCAAACCAGAGTGGATTGATACCGATTGCCTCGGAGATGGGTAGCAGGATGGGTACAACTATATAAGAGATCTCGATAAAATCGATAAAAAACCCCAAAACCATGATCGCCAGCATGGAGAGAATGAGAAAGCCCCATTTTTCACCGGGCAGCCCCATCATGAAATGCTCGACAATGGTGTCCGCGCCGGAATAGACAAAAACCATGGAAAAAGCAGTGGCCCCAACCAGAATAGCAAAAACCATGGCCGTGACCTGGACTGTTGCCAGGGCGGAGTCCTCTATGATCTTCCAGCTTAACTTACGGTACATGGCTGCCAGGACCATGGCACCCATGGCACCCACAGAGGCCGACTCAGTCGGAGTGGCAATGCCGGCAAAAATTGAGCCCAGGACGAGAACAATCAATGTCAGGGGCGGGATAATGGCCACCAGAGCACGGCCGATTGTCGCCTTGCGGCTTATGTCCTCATTTGCGGGTATGGCCGGGGCAGCCTCTTTATCAAAAAAAGCGACCACCAGGATATAAATAATATAGGAGCCAACCAGAACCAGCCCCGGGCCCAAAGCCGCCCGAAAAAGATCACCCACCGGCAAGCCAAAGACATCCCCCAGGATGATCAGGATTATCGACGGCGGAATGATCTGCCCCAAGGTTCCGGCCGCGCAGATAGTACCGGTACTGAGACGCTTGGAATAACCGTACTTGAGCATAACCGGCAGGGAGATGACCCCCATGGCCACAACACTTGCCCCAACCACACCAGTGGAGGCGGCAAGCATGGTTCCAACCACGACCGTACTGATGGCCAGACCGCCACGAACCCTCCCAAAGAGGATAGCCATGGACTCCAGCAGACGTTCGGCCAAAGCCGACTTCTGGAGGACAATCCCCATGAAGATAAACAAGGGGATAGCCATAAGAATGGTATTGGTCATGGTCGAATAGATGCGAAAGGGCATCATCGAAAACATGCGGAAAAATTCATCGGCCACATCAATCAAAGCCGGGTTGGGCATCAGCTCGATGTATCCTGCAATAATTCCGAAAAATATGGCCGCAGCACCAAAGGTAAAGGCCACAGGAAAGCCAAGAACCAGCATGAACAGAGCGGCAAAAAACATGACAATTCCAATCATTTCTTTGCCCCTAGGTAGAGATTAAAATTCTTGATCAGATAGCCCATGGCCGCAAAGATCAGAAAACCAAAGGAGATGGGAATCATGGACTTGATCAGCCAGCGATACCTGAGGCCGCCGGGGTCTTCCGATATTTCCTGCATCACGTAGGCACTCCGAACAAAACCAAAAGAGCCGAACAGAATCAGCAAGGCCAGGGGCAGCAGGAAAAGCAGGGTCCCGTAGATGTTGACCAGGGCCTGTGTCCGGGCGCTGAAGCGCTCAAAGAGAAAATCCACCCGTACGTGACTCTCGTTCTTCAAGGCCACCCCGGTGCCAAACAGAATGATGACCGAGAAGAAATGCCATTCCAGCTCCTGCATACCCACCGAGCTGTTATGGAAAAAATACCGCATGATCACATCGAAACAGACGTTCAGAACCATGAGGATCATGAGGATCGACAAGACCCGCCCCACTCCGTCAACCAGTTTATCAATACCCTTTTCAATCGTCGTTAACATAACTCAACTACCTGGGGAAAACACCCGACTAAGAACGCACAACCGCCCTGTCGGAACAGATAACTCGTTCCAACAGGGCGGCTAAAAAAATACAAAACCAGCCGAAAACTATTCGCCGAGTTCCATAGATGTCTTGACGTAGTTATACTCGGAAATAATGGTCCAGGCACGGGCCTTGGCCATAAAATCCTGCTGAGAGGCAAGGATCTCTTTGAACAGGGGATCCTTGGCGGCATTCTCTGCCATTACATCGTCAGTGGCCTGCTTCATGGCCTTGAGAACCGGGGTCGGGAAGGTCTTGACCTGAATATTGGGGTACTCGCTCTTCATCTGAGCCCAGGCATTCACGCTGTCGGCAAAGTTCTCGGAGTACATATCGGCAGTAACAGCCCTCATGGCGGTCTGAAGCATGACCTGGAATGCAGGCGGCAACTTGTCGTAGGCCCTCTTGTTGATCATGAACTGCATCTCGGAAGCAGGCTCATGCCAGCCCGTGTAATAAAAGGGAGCAATCTTGTGGAAGCCCATCTTAATATCCATGCCCGGGCCAATCCATTCCAGGGCGTCGATGGTGCCACGGTCAAGCGAGGTATAAAGCTCACCGGACGGAATGTTGGTCACGTTAACACCCAGACGGGAAAAGACTTCACCAGCCAGGCCGGGGATACGCATCTTCAGACCCTTCAGGTCATCCAGTGAGTTGATCTCTTTGCGGAACCAGCCGCCCATCTGGACACCGGTATTTCCACCGGGAAAGGACAGGACACCAAACTTGTCAAAGACTTGGGCCATGTAATCCATGCCATCGTCATAATAGAACCAGGCATACTGCTCAGCGGCGGTCATACCAAAGGGGAGGGTGGTGAAAAAGACGGAATTAACGTCTTTACCTTTCCAGTAATAGGCCGCGCTGTGGCCCATTTCGTACTGACCACCACTGACCATATCAAGGATACCAAGTGCAGCTTTATGTTTCTCAGAACCTTCAACCCGGATGATAAACTTGCCGTCACTCATCGCCTCAACCATCTTGGCCAATTTCGGCGCGGGTGAGGCAAGCGGGGTGAGAGTGGAAGACCAGGTCATGGCCAGGTTCCATTTCACAACTTTCTCGGCAAAGGCCGGAGTAGCCAGCAAGGTCAACCCCGCAACAGCCATCACAATCTTTGAAAAAATTTTCATTTATTAACTCCTCAAAAAATAAATTAATCGAAGGGACAACCGTCCCAGTTTCTTCCTTCAAACAGGCAGAAAACATCTAATGTAAATCTAAAATTAATGCAAGAATTGTTCGTTTTCAACCCATCGAAACTAACCCTGCCCCCCTGGCTCTCCTTCGATTGCGGTACTGAAGCACAAAACGCGATCAGGGTAAACCTCCCTCATCCCTTTCACAAAGGCCGACAGAGTCACAAAGCAGGCCGATGCCAAGACATCAGCAGAATACGCAAAGATTTTATTTAACCGCTTGTGTCACGAATCATTGCCATCAAGACAGGAACGCCTTACAATAAAATGACCTTATAAGAGTTTCAATTGACTGTCTCACTGTGTTTTTTCTCGTTCTGTATACCATGCCGTACGGCTTCCTTCACAATAGGACACTGTTTTTTATAGATCAACATACCCACCGAGCCATCAGAAAATATCCTGACGATGTGTATCAATACCGCCAACATATTGCACAACTTCATGCACCATGAAATCTTATGCCTGAGAAATCCATACCAAGACTTCAGCTGACCCTGCTCTCGTTCGGCTTCAAATACAACGAACCACCAGCGGCCAGTCTAGTTTTTGATGTCCGCTTCCTGCCCAACCCCTACTGGATCGAGACCCTGCGCCCATACAGCGGTCTGGAACCGGCCATTGCCGATTATGTCCTCAGGGCACCGGAAAGCAACCGTTTCCTCGAACTACTCGACCCATTACTCCTGCACATCATCGCCGAACACGACAGCCAGCACAAAAAAGAACTCTGCCTGGCCGTGGGTTGTACTGGTGGTCGCCACCGCTCAGTCGCCGTGATTGAGGCCCTGAAACAACGACTGATTCACCTGCCCGTTGACCTGAGTGTCTCTCATCGAGACATTGACCGCGAAGAGTAAACAGATAAAATACAGGCAACCTGTTCTCTCATGGCGAGATCACCGATACTGATCATGATCAATTCATACAATAACAAAGAAAGAGAACCAAAAATTCTGGACAACTCCACAGCTCGAACTTATTTTATAACTTATTGATCAAGTTCTCTTTTTCAAGCCATTTCCAGGAGTACATACTATGAATTACAGACGAATCACCCCTCTCTTCACCCTCCTCTTTCTTCTGTTTCTCACCTGCACAAATCCAGCCGCCGCCACTCAAAATGGCCTGAGCGCACTGAACCATAACGGGAATACGGTGATTGCCGATGTGGCCGAAAACAGCGTCAACAGCGTGGTCAACATCTCATCCACAAAAATAAATAAGGGGCGCCAGCCACTATCACCTTTTTTTAACGACCCATTTTTCCGTGAATTCTTTGGCCCTAACTTTGATATCCCTCGTGAACGGCAGGAGAAAAGTCTGGGTTCAGGGGTCATTGTCTCCAAAGATGGAATCATCCTCACCAATAACCATGTGGTTGAAAATGCCGAGGAGATACTGGTCACTCTCGCCGACAACCGCGAACTCGAAGCTGAGATCGTCGGTACCGATCCCAAAAGCGACGTGGCTGTTATCCGCCTCAAAAAGACACCAGGTGACCTCAAACCACTGACCATCGGTGACTCAAGCCAAATGAGACTGGGCGAAGTCGTCCTGGCCATCGGTAATCCCTTTGGTCTTGGGCACACCGTGACCATGGGCATCATCTCGGCCAAAGGACGAGCCGACGTGGGGATCAATGACTATGAGGACTTCATCCAGACCGACGCGGCCATCAACCCCGGCAACTCGGGCGGGGCCCTGCTCAACCTTCACGGTGAACTGATTGGCATCAATTCTGCCATAATCAGCCGATCAGGAGGCTACCAGGGCATTGGCTTTGCCATCCCCTCCAACATGGCACAAGCAGTAATGGACAGCCTGATCGCCCATGGCCGGGTTGTTCGTGGCTGGTTAGGTGTCTCCATTCAAAATCTGGATCGTAATCTGGCCGAGGCCATGGGGCTGAATATAAACAGTGGTGTTCTGATCTCGGATATCATTGACGACAGCCCTGCCGCTCGAGCCGGTCTCAAGCGTGGTGATATCATCCGCAAGGTCAATTCACAGACAATCGACAATGCAAGTCGTCTACGCAACTCTATTGCCAGCCTGGGATCTGAAGCCAAGATCAAACTAGCTATTCTCCGCAACCAAAAAGAAAAGATCATCACCGTCCACCTGACAGCCCAGCCCGAGGATATTGCAGGAGGCACGCCTCTGGACGACGATGAGGGCGTTCTGGCAGGGCTGAATCTCTCCTCCATCACCCCGACAACTCGTGAACAGTACAAAATCACCCCCAAAATTAAACAGGGAATTGTGATTACCGGTGTCAAACGGGACAGCAAAGCCCAACAGGCTGGTCTGCGACCGGGTGACGTGATCCTTGAACTCAACCAACAGCCGGTGGACTCCATCAAGACTTTCAGCAAGATTTACAAAGCAGCCACAGACAAGATTCTTCTGGTGATCTCCCGCCAGAACAGCACATTTTATCTGGTTCTGAACAAATGAGTACAGCAGAAACGATAAAACTCAGGTCCGAAAATCCCTTCCTTTGGCCCGGGTACGCCTAACCTCAACAGAGCCAGCTGCTCCCTTTTAACCCAGCCTCACTCGAGGCTGGGTATTTTTTTCCCCTTTACACTCCTGCAAACCACATTGCCACCCAGTCCAATTTTTAATTTTTCCCCTTGATAACAAGCCTATACGTATTATTAATTTTTTCTGGCACACCCATTGCTTAAATCAGGGCAAAGACAACAAACACATCAACCCCTTTTATTCACATTTTTTACAACAGGAGATTCACCATGAAAAAATCACTTATTATTACCGCCCTGATCGAGACCATCGGCCTTGCCACCATCCAGACCGCTTCTGCCCGTCCCGGCGCCGGGCGTGCCATTGACTGTCCCCGTGGCTACCAGACCACCCAGCTGGACCAGGAAACCC
>JACNLK010000080.1 GCA_014381505.1 Candidatus Desulfatifera sulfidica
GAAGCGTAGCAGGGCAGGTACCTCAAGCCGCAGCCTGGCCAAATCCGCAGACCGGTTCAGTTTGTCCAAGATATCATTGGTAATTTCCCCCATGGGGATATCAGTAATTCCATTATTGATACGATGAATAAAATAATAAGGAAAATCGATTTGCTTGTGGGGATAGCTTAACGAAAAATCAGATAACTTGCTGCGGTAAACAGGATGCATGTGGCAAGAATGGTCTTGATGATTCGGGCAGGGAAGTACCGTTGCATTCGTGCACCGCAATAGATGCCGGCCGCGCCCCCTATGCCAAAGAGAATTCCCAGGAGATAGTCCGGGGCTACCGGGCCCATATCAAAGAAAGAGTCAAGCATCTGGAAGAGAACAACACCTGCCGCCGAAGTGGTGAAGGTTCCCATGAGGGTTGCGCCCGCGACGGTGTGGATTGGTAGTCGATAGATGGTAACGAAAAAGGGGGCAATAATTGCCCCACCTCCAATGCCGTAGATTCCGCCTATGAGTCCAACGATCAGGCTGAGGCAGAAAATTCCTGGTGTTGAGGCTTGATGAAGTTGCCCAGCAAACTGGTAACTGATGGTCTTGCGGGTCAACGTGGTGTGGGTGACTGTGGGGAAGGGGGATGAAGGTCTATCGGGTTTGGGGATGGATTGTGTACGACCTTTTTTCATCAGGTCACGGACCAGTTTAACTCCTATATAAAGGAGGACAAGTCCTGCGAAAATTTTGAAGGCTTCAGGGTCAGGCAGCAGTTTGATGCGGATGATTGCCCCGCCCATTACTCCAGGAAGGGTCCCCAGAATCACCAGCCAGGTCAGAGGCCAGATCATCCGGTCTTCGCGGATAAATCTGTATATCCCGCTGGGGATGGCGGTGATGTTGAAGAGGTGATTGGTGGCGCTGACGGCCGGGGTTGTGAACCCCAGGAGCGAAACCTGGATGGGGAGGAGCAAAAAGGCCCCGGATACACCGGCCATGGAGGTGAAAAACGAAATGATAAAGGCTGTGGCCGGCGGAATCAGGGGGTTGAGTTCAATGCCGGCGACAGGAAAATACATGGTGTCTCTGTTGCGATCAATCCTCTATCCAGCCCTGCAGGGCAGAGACAATCTTCTTGGCCTGTTCGGCGCTTGAGATATTGAACTTGGATTTTGGCATGTACTCGCCTTTGACCTTCTGGTAGCGACGGATGGTGAACATCTCCTTGTTGTACTCGCCTTTGGTTTTGTTCCAGTTCTGGTAGCGGAAGAGGATCGTGGTCCAGGCCCCTTTGGACAGGATCTCGCGGTCCAGTTCTTTGACCAGGAGGACGCCTTCTTCTTCGTAGTTAATGCTTATTTCGTTGACATCGCTGGCCATATTATTTGCTCTTGTTTTGTTTTCGTAAAAGATCGCGATGGCGTCGTCGTTCAAGGGCCTCGCGGTGGCGTCGTTCTTCTTCGGCAGTTTGCGGAAGGTGGGGTGTGAGTTCTAAGGGATGATTTTTTTCATCAATGGCGACAAATGTGAGGTAGGCTGAGGCAATGTGGCTGGTGGTCCCGGCAATAAGATCTTCGGCTTCGACGCGCACACCGATCTCCATAGAGGTCTTGCCTGTCAGGTTCAGTGCTGCCCGTAGAGTGAGCAGGTTGCCTATGTAGACCGGCCGATGGAAACTCAGACTGTCGATGGCAGCTGTGACGACCGTGCTTCGTGTATGACGCTGGCCAATAACGGCTGCAGCATCATCGATGAACTTCATGATCACCCCGCCATGCACGTTGCCGTGAGGGTTGGCATGCTGGGGCATCATCATGTGAGCCATGGTGATGCAGGGGCGGTTATTTTGATTCTCTGCCTGATTCATGCAGGCATGCAACCATATTGCGGGTAAAAAAGAAAGGAGAAAGAGGGAGCAGGCTTTTTCTCCTGTGCGGGCAAATCAGCGCTGGAAATGGATGCGATTGTTTCTGAGAATGCAGTGAATATGGCTCCCTTCAGGAAATTTCCCCTCGAGGAGTTCCATGGCCAGTGGGTTTTCGAGTTGGCGCTGGATGGCGCGCTTCAGCGGGCGAGCGCCGAATAATGGGTTGAATCCTGTGTCGACCAGGAAGGCTTTGGCTTCATCACTGACACTGATGGTCAGTTTGTTTCCAACCAGTCGTTTCTCGAGGCGGCGCAACTGGATGTCAAGGATGCGCCCCATTTGCTCCCGGGCCAGACTGCGGAAGATAATGGTTTCATCAATCCGGTTGAGAAACTCGGGTTTAAATCGGTGGTAGAGCATCTCCTTGATTTGGCTGCGGATGTCTGCCTCATCTGAACCTTCGTTTGCCATTTCCATGATCAGGTCGCTGCCCAGGTTTGAGGTCATGATCAGGATGGTGTTTTTGAAACTGACCGTTCGTCCGCGACCGTCTGTCATTCGACCATCATCCAGAACCTGGAGGAGGATATTGAAGATGTCGGGGTGGGCCTTTTCGATCTCATCGAGCAAAATGACCGCATAGGGGCGTCGGCGTACAGCCTCGGTGAGGTAACCACCCTCGTCATAGCCCACATAGCCAGGAGGGGCGCCGATGAGTCGGGCTACCGAATGTTTTTCCATGAACTCGGACATGTCTATGCGGATCATGGCCTGTTCACTCTCAAAAATAAAATCAGCGAGGGCGCGGGCCAGTTCGGTCTTGCCGACCCCGGTGGGACCCAGGAAGATGAAGGAACCCAAGGGACGGTCTGGATCCTGGAGTCCGGCGCGGGCTCGTCGTACGGCATTGGCAATGGCTGTTATTGCAGGCATCTGGCCGATGACTCGTGAGGACAGGACATGTTCAGTGTGGATGAGTTTGTCTGTTTCTCCCTGAATGAGGCGCGAAGTGGGGATTCCGGTCCAGTTAGTCACCACCGCGGCAATGTCTGAGGCGGAGACCTCCTGCTTGAGCATATGATGATGCTCCTGGCTGGATTGAAATCGTTCTTTGGCCTCTTCCAGTTCTTTTTGCAGATTGATTATTTTGCCGTAGCGAATTTCGGCCACTCGGCTCAGTTCGCCGGCCCGTTCAGCCACTTGTTCGTCGCTGCGTGCCTGATCGATCTGTTCTTTGATTTTGCGGATCTCCTGGATACTGTCTTTTTCAAGAGTCCACTGACCCTTCATGGCATTGAGACGGTCATTCAAGTCGGCCAGTTTTTTCTTCAGCTCTTCCAGTCGCTCCTGTGAATCCGGATCGCTTTCTTTTTTCAGGGCCTCTTTTTCGATTTCCAGCATGATTCGTTGCCGATCCAATTCGTCAATTTCAGTGGGCATGGAATCGATTTCGATGCGGAGCCGGCTGGCGGCCTCGTCGATTAAGTCAATGGCCTTGTCGGGCAGAAAGCGATCGTTGATGTAACGGTCTGAGAGGGTTGCCGCTGCAACGGTGGCCGCATCCTGAATACGAACACCGTGATGAATTTCATATTTTTCCTTGATTCCCCGAAGGATGGCAATGGTGTCATCAACACTGGGTTCTCGAACCATGATTGGTTGAAAGCGGCGTTCCAGAGCGGCGTCTTTCTCGATGTATTTTCGGTATTCATCCAGGGTTGTTGCGCCGATGCAGTGCAGTTCGCCCCTTGCCAGGGCGGGTTTGAGCATGTTTGAAGCATCTATGGATCCCTCGGCGGCACCGGCCCCGACCAGGGTGTGAATTTCATCAATAAAGAGGATGATTTGTGACCCTTCTTTTTGCACAGTCTGCAGGACGAGTTTGAGTCGTTCTTCGAACTCACCCCGGTACTTGGCTCCAGCGATCAGTGCTCCCAGATCCAGGGCCAGAACTTGTTTGTCGGCCAGGGTAGCCGGAATATCCCGGTTAACAATTCTCAGCGCAAGACCTTCTGCAATAGCGGTTTTTCCCACGCCGGGTTTGCCGACAAGGACAGGATTATTTTTGGTCCGTCGTGATAAGACTTGGATGATGCGTCGGACTTCATCATCGCGGCCGATAACCGGATCGAGCTTACCCTGACTTGCGGCATCGGTGAGATTAATGGTGTATTTTTCTAAAGTCTGGAATTTTTCTTCAGGATTGGGGTCGGTGATACGGACCTCGCCACGGATGGAGGACAAGGTGTTGAAAAAATCTTTTTCATTGACGCCCTGGGCCAGGAGCATGGCCCCGGCTTTGTTTGCGTGGTTTTGGCGAAGGAGAGTGAGGAAGATGTGTTCCTGGCTGATGAAGTCGTCCTTCATCATGGTTGCAATTTGGAGGGACTGTTCCAGAATGAGTTGTAATGAGGCTGAAGCGTAGGTTTGACCGGCCCCGCTGCCTGAGACTTGCGGAAGTTTATTGATCAGTTGGTTTGTTGCAGAGCGGAGGAGGTCCAGGTTGATCCCCATTTTTTGCAGGGTAGTGGTAACAACTCCCTCACTTTGTTCAAGGATGGTTTTGAGCAGGTGTTCCGGTTGGATTTCCTGGTGATTGTGACTTGCGGCCAGTTGCTGGGCGGCCTGAATGGCTTCCTGTGATTTGATGGTGAATTTTTCGAACTGCACGTCTGATAGCTCCTTTCTAAGAATTTGAAGTTAAAAGAAAAAAACTGACATTTGATCGTGTCACTCTCTAACAGGGTAAGTTGTGGGGTGGGGGCTGTCAAGCTTGGGGAGCAAAAACCTGTGGCTGCCTCGAAAAATCACCTTTTCGTCCAGGATCTGTGTTGTGGTTTTTTTTATGTTTGTAATGTCGGCCAGATAGCAGCGATGGTTTTTTTGGCGTCTGAGCCTTGGCTGAAAACCATAACTCTTGTGTGAGTTATTAGATCCAAAAAAAAGGGCGGTCCCGATTTCGGATCCGCCCTTTTTTACTTTGATGTAAGGTTTGTTCAACCGCAACCGCCGGATCCGCAAGAACCGGAGCTGCAACCACCGCCACTGCTGATGGGGTTTTTGGAAGTTATTCCAAAACCGGAACGGGGGCCAGCGTCCACGTAATCAACATTGATTGCGCCGCAGGTGTTAAGCAGTCCCTCTTCCACGAGGAAGTTGAGACCGTCGTTTTGGAAAACCTTGTCGTTGTCTTTTGACTCATCCAGAGCCAATCCCAGAGAGGGGCCGGCTCAGCCGCCCTGCATCAGGGCGATGCGAAGTGCAGAATCGATGTTATTCTGCTCAAGGTATTCCTTGAGTTTTTGTACTGCCAGGTCTGAGACCGTGAAGTCTGACATCTGAAAACCTCCTCTTGCTATATTTTCAAATAGTTGTTTTTGACATAAATAGTTGTTAGACAAATGATGCCTGTCTGGACAACCTCTGATATTATTTTTATTCCCGTAAAAATACGGTAGAGTAAAAATAAGCGGTTACCTGTTAGATGTCAATCACCGTACTGAATGAAATACTTGAATGGCTAGCTAACGTACTGAGTTTATTTTTAATAAAAAGATAAGAACCTGTCCTGATCACTTTTTTGTCAAAGGGTCAGGGCTGTGGGGAGGGAGTGTGAAGAAAATTGTTATTTCCACTGGTGGTGGGGATGCCCCTGGTCTGAATGCGGTTATTTATGCGGTGGTTCATGCCTGCTATCGTCGCGGTTGGGAGGTTTATGGCAGCCGTAGTGGCTATGCCGGACTGCTTGATTCCGATGAGCTTCAGCGATTGACTCTCGCTGATGTGGACGGCATTTACGCGATCGGTGGAACGATTCTTGGCTCCACAAACAAAGGTGACCCATTTGCCACTCCGGTTGAAAATCTGGCCGGTGAGGTTCAAGTGGTGGATGTCTCAGATAAGATTATTCGAAACTTTCAACGAATGGGGTTTGATGCCCATATTGCCATCGGCGGGGATGGTTCTCTGGCCATAGCCCAGCGTTTTTTTGAAAAGGGCATGCCTGTGATTGGGGTGCCCAAGACCATTGATAATGATCTTGAGGCTACTGACCGGACCTTTGGTTTTGATACGGCCGTGTCAACGGCCACCGAGGCCCTGGATAAACTCCATTCCACGGCTAAATCACATGATCGAGTGATGGTGGTTGAAGTCATGGGGCGTGATTCCGGGTGGATCGCCCTCTATTCAGGAATCTCTGGCGGCGCAGATGCTATATTTTTGCCTGAGATTCCTTTTGATATTGAGTGCATCTGTAATAAGATCAGCGACAATGAGCTGCATGGCAAGGATTACGCGATTGTTGTTGTGGCTGAAGGTGCCCGGTCCAGTGATGGTGAGGTCATGAACAAGGGGCGTGGCGAGTTGGGGCGAGAGGAAGTGATCCTCGGTGGAATTGGCGAATGGGTGGCCCAGCAGATCCGGGAGAGAACCGGGAAGGATACCCGTTCTTTAGTCCTTGGGCATCTGCAGCGGGGAGGATCGCCGACTACTTTTGACCGTCTCCTGGCCCTGCGTTTTGGTGCGGCTGCTGTACGGCTGATTGAAGAGGGTGTGCAAGGGCACATGGTCGCATTATCTGCCGGTCACATGGTCTCAGTCCCTCTGGCTGATGCTATCAAATCACGTAAGAAAGTTGATTTGAACAGTGATAAGGTTTTAGCGGCTCGTGAAATTGGAATCTGTTTAGGAGACTGAGGTTATATATTCCCATGAGTGATTCTTTTCAGGAAATTTATGATCGTCTTTTGGCCCAGTTCGGACCGCAGAACTGGTGGCCGGGGGATACTCCTTTTGAGGTCCTGGTCGGCGCAGTCCTGACTCAGAATACCAATTGGCAGAATGTCGAAAAGGCGATTGCTAATTTGAAGGAATCCGGTCTTTTCTCATTACAGGCTCTGCTTGAGTTGCCTGCAGCTGAGCTGGCCTGGCAGATCAAGCCATCGGGGTATTATAATATCAAGGCTGGTCGTCTTCAGAATCTTCTGCAAATGATCGCTGATCAGTATGAGGGTGATCTGGACCTGCTTCTGGCCGAGCCCACTGATGAGGCTCGTCAGGCTTTGCTGTCAGTCAAAGGTGTTGGGCCAGAGACGGCCGATTCTATTCTCCTGTATGCTGGAGGCCATCCGATTTTTGTGGTCGACAGCTATACCCACCGTATTTTTTCCCGTCATCAGCTGGTTGATGAAGTGACCGATTATCACTCTGTCCAGGATCGCTTTCATGACCAGCTGCCCCGGGACCCTGTCCTTTTCAATGAGTATCACGCCCTGATTGTGGCTGCGGCCAAAACGTATTGTAAAAAGAAAAATCCTGATTGTGAAAACTGTCCTCTCCAGGGAATTTGAGTTTCTGCTTTTTTATAATTCTTCAGTAATGTGCCAGATGCGTGACAGAGGTCCGCAAAGTGTACTGATCAGTCCATGAGCAGGCCGATGGCAAAGCAGATGGGGCTGAGGAGCTACTCTTTTTCTTCTTTTGTCTTCCGGCGATGATACCCCAGGAATTGACGGCAGATCCCGCGGATGATATTCGCTTCGCGCGCGGTCAGTTGAATTCGTCCCAGGAATTGACGAATGTTGCGCATGTAGTAATTGTGACTTTTTTCCTCGAGAAAGTCGATGGTCAGCAGGGAGTTCTCCAGGTGCTCATACATGCCTTCGAGTTCGAAAGTCGAGGCAACTTTGGGTGTGGAACGTACGGAGCGGCGCCGGTAGGCAAGGGCGTAGTGGAGTTCGTAGCAGTGAATGGCCACTGCCTGGGCGAGATTCAGGGAAGAAAAATCAGCGGTTGGGATCGAGGAGGTGAGCTGGCAGTACTTGAGGTCATCATTGGTGAGCCCGCGGTCCTCAGGGCCGAAGAGGAATGCGATCTGGTTCTCACTCACCATGGGGAGAATGGCTTCGACCACGTCACGCGGGGTCTTCTCCAGAATTCGCTGGCGACCCTGCCGGGCCGTTGTCGCAACCACGTGGGCAAATGGTGCCAGAGCCACACCCAGATCCTGGTGGATTTCCATGTTGTCGATGAGGTGCCTGGCCTTGTGTGTGGCCATTTTGGTCATCCGTTCACGATCATATTCCTGATCAGTTACCACAATCAGGCGGGAGAGGCCCATGTTCCAGGCACTGCGTGCAGCGGCCCCGATATTTTCAGGGAATTTGGGTCCCATCAGGACTATGGCGATGTTGTCGAGAGGCGAAGATGTGGGCATGGGCATATGAGATTGGGCTGTATAGTGGTGTCAGGGACAGGCACTGTTTGCCGGTGATCAGTGGATGGAAGTTAGTTCAGGCGGACGATTATGTAATGAAGAGCAGGGTGGCTCAGCTGACAGCTCGTTTAAGTGGGCCGTGGTGGTGTTGAGGACGCGGAGGCATGCCAGAGTATGGTGATGAGCGCCCAAAACTCCTTCACAATGTCATTGGTTGGGTGGTCTGTTGAGCCTTCAGTCCTTATTGAGGGTGGTGTCTAATGAAACTCGGCTGATTTTTTCATACTCCTCCACCTGTTTGTCCGGGCTGGTGGGCATCAGTCGTTTGAGCAGGGGGACCACGCCTTTTTCAGATTTTTCAAACAGACTATCGGCTTCCTTGAGGGTGATCTGCCAGGCTGGAGCAAAACCCGGGGCCTTCTCAAACATGATGTCCAGTGCCGTCTGGTAGATATAGTACTGACGAATTTCCTTGCGACCAGGTTTTTGGTTCAGTGACTGGACAGTGATGCGCAGGTTGTCGCGTTCCTGTTTGAGAACATCGATTTCGACCTTGCGCCGTTCGTTCTCGGCGGAGTCTATCTCAAGCTTGGTGTGCAGATGGCGGCGCAGTTGCTGGATTTCCTGGTTGAGCTCTCGACGGCGTAAAAATCCCCGGACATAAATGATCAGGCAGAAAAGTAATCCCAGGAGGAGTCCTCTGGAAAACGGATTGGTGATCAGGGTTATGAACCAGCTGCTTGTCTCTTCCATGCTCAGGTACCTATATGTTGTTCTACTGCCGCAGGTGCGGAGAGAGTCGTCTCGAGTTTGAGGCTGTCAGTCCATTTTGTATGCGATGAAGTTGTTTTAGTCAAGTGTCAGGTGGACTTTGTCTCTTCGGACTTTGTGGGCTGGTCTGCGGTCAGGGTGAAGTTGATTCGGTTGCGGGTTGTATCCACATCAAGGAGGGTGACCTGAATCAGCTCGCCGATCTGGAAAGTGCGGTTGCTTCGCTCTCCAATCAGCCGAAAACGCTTGGGGTCATAGAGGTATGAATCATCCCGGAGCTCGCGCATGGACACCGCGCCGCTGATGAACAGGTTGGTCAATTCCACGAACAGGGCCTGACCATTGACTCCCGAGATCACGGCGGCAAAATCCTGACCGATACGATCCTGCATGTATCGGACCTTGAGTCGGGCGTTCATCTCTCGCTCGGCCGAGACGGCCAGCCGTTCACGAGCCGAAAGGGCCGTTCCGGCCTCGCGTATTTGTTCGACCTGTTTTTCGTTGAGCTTTTTTTCACGGCGCAGAAATGAATAGAGCGTGCGGTGGACCATGAGGTCTGGAAAGCGACGGATGGGCGAGGTGAAGTGGGTATAATCAGCAGCGGCCAGGCCGAAGTGGCCCAGATTGGCCGTATCATAGCGGGCCTGTTGCATGGTTCGGAGCAAGAGGTTGTTGATGACGTATTCGCGCGGGCTGCCTTTGACCAGATCAAGGACATGACCGAACCAGTCCGGATCGTGGCGTGGGGGGGGGACATCCAGTCCCAGGGCTCGGGCAAAGGTGGAAAATTCCTCGACCTTGAGCGGATCGGGGCGTTCGTGGATACGGTAGAGTGCGGTCAGTTTGTTTTCAGTGAAGGTCTCGGCCACGGCCTCGTTGGCGGCAAGCATAAACTCCTCGATCATATGGTGCGCGAAGTTGCGTTCAGCCCGCCCGATGGATTCGATATGCCCGGTTTCGTCCAGACCAATTTCCGGCTCCGGCATGGTGAAACCGATGGAACCTCGTTCCCGTCTGCGGTGCATCAGTTCAGTGGCCAGTTCCTGAGCCCATTTGAGCGGGGTGAGAAATGGTTTGTGTTCTCGACGTAATGCAGGGTCACGGTCAATGAGGATTCGACTGACCGTGGTGTAGGTGAAGCGCTTGTGGCTGCGGATAATCGATTTGGCAAAGCGCTTTCCGGTGCGATGACCATGGCGGTCAAAGTCAAGAACGGCGGTGAAGGTGAGACGATCCTGATCCGGGACAAGGCTGCAGAGGTCATTGGACAGGTGCTCGGGGAGCATGGGGATGACCCGGCCGGGGAAATAGATGGAGGTTCCACGCTCATAGGCTTCCTGGTCAAGGATGGTTCCCGGACGGACAAAGTGGCTCACATCGGCAATGGCAACGTAGAGGCGAAAGCCTTTACGGGTCTTCTGTACGGCCACGGCATCGTCAAAGTCCTTGGCTGTTTCACCGTCGATGGTGACAAGCTGAATCTCGCGCAGGTCGTCGCGTTCCTCGTTGAGGTCAAGCCCCTCGGCGCCGGTTTGAGCTTCAATCAGGGCCTCGCTGCTAAACTGGTGCGGCAGGTTGAATTTCTCGATTACCAGGCGCATCTGTACGTCAATGGAGGCAGGGTCTCCCAGAACATCGATGATGGTTCCTTTGCCCTCGGCTCCTTCAATGAGCTTGACGATAACTGCATCACCGTCATTGAGATTGGGTGGGATTTGCCCCTGAACACGGATGTTCATGGGGTAGCGGGGATCTTCCGGGGTCACCATTATGTGTTTACCCTGAATTTGAGCAAAGCCTGCCAGGTTATCGAATCCGCGCTGGAGTATGGCAATAATGTCGGCCTCGGCTCGACCATCCTTGCGGATCCGCTGGACCTGGATTAACAGGCGATCGCCGTGCTGCGCCTGGCCCATGCGAGACTGGGAGATATATGGATCGCGCTTATATTCGGCACGACCGGTCTTGGACCAGAGTTTGGTGACAAAGCCAAAGCCGCGCGCGTTCTTATCCAGGATTCCTTCACAGAGTTTATGGCTGCGGCCAAGGGCGATCTGTCTGTTGCCATTGACCTTGACGATCTGGGCTGCGGCCAGTTTTTGCAGAAGCGGGGTCAGCTCTTCTTTGGTCGAGCGTGCCAGGTTCATGTCCTGCATGAGTTGATTGAGGCTGACGGTGCGGCCTTTTTGATAGAGATAGGCAAGGAGTCGGGCCGTTAAGCTCTGCCCTGTCTTTATTTTGTCGGGCTCTGGCTGAAAACGTCGTTTGCGTTTTTTGAGTTGTGGGATATTTCTTTTTCTTCTCATGATCTGTTTTTGATTTTCTCCGGGCGCTGATTTTGATAGACTGAGAAAGATGACCGGATATCTTTCTCAGGTTCAATAAGTTGTCTGTTTTGTACTTGCTTTAATTTTATCATGCTCATCTGATGAATTTGCAAGAAGAGTCTATGTCCCGGTAAGATTTTTCGATATACAGCATAAGTGAAGGGTGTGAGACCCGGAAAAACGGTGTATTGTCGAAAAGTGGGCTCAACCTGTGCCCATGACCGTCAGTGGGGCTATGCTGAATAAGTAAAGATGTGATACGACCCTACCTTATTTAACTGTAGCACAGACTTGTGGACCGGCAAAGGAATCCTTGTCCTGAGATGTCAAACTGTATAACAAACTGAATCGAATGCAACAAACTCCCTTTGATCTCGAACTCTATCGCAGTCAGATGCGTCAGTTGCTGGAGCCTGACTCTGATGTTGATGTGTTCTGGCGAGCCCTTGATTTTGCGGTTGAGGCCCATGATGACCAGTGGCGTCGTTCCGGGGAGGCCTATATTATGCATCCCTGTTCCGTGGCCAGAATTCTGGCTGAAGAAATGGATGTCAATCACCCGGAGATTCTTGCCGCGGCCCTGCTTCATGACACCGTTGAGGATGTGGAAGAGGTGACCATTGAGTTGGTGGGAGAGCGTTATGGGTCTTATGTTCAGGCTATTGTTGCCGGTTGCACAAAGGTCAGTCATTATTCAGGTGATAAACAGACCCAGTATAAGCTGATTCATCGTAAGATTTTTTCCGGCGCTGCGCTTCGGCCCGAGGTGATTCTGGTCAAATTGGCGGATCGCCTCCACAATCTGCGGACGCTGCGTTCCATGCCGCGTCATAAACGGCAAAAAATTGCTGCTGAGACTTTGGATATCTATGCCCCGCTGGCCACCGTCCTGGGTTTGTTCAGTATTAAACGCGAGATGTATGACCTGGCCCTCTCCTTTAAATTTCCCAAGCAGGGGGGCAAACTCCAGGTACAGATTGATCAGCTCAAGGAAGATCCAGTGGCTCTGGATATTATTGCACAGATCCAGGAAAAGCTCCGTGAGGCGTGGCTGGATGGTCAAGTCTCCATACGGACCAAAGGGCTGTGGGCCTATTACGACGAAAAAAATCGTATCCTCCGTAAAAAGATTGAGAATCCATTTGAAATTTTGATTTTGGTCGATGACCGACAGACCTGTTACCGTGCTCTGGGTCTCCTGAACGAGGTCTTTCCGCCCATCCCGAGAACCATCCGTGATTTTATTGCCAATCCTAAGCCTACGGGGTATCAGGGCCTGCATGCCCGGGCCAATATCCGGGGTCAGAAGTTTTTGTTCAAGATCAGGAATGAGGATATGGCCCGTCGGGCCCAACGGGGCCTTTTTAAGGACTGGAGTTCCAAGAGCAGCAAGCAACGTCGTTTTATTCGTGAGATCCAGGAAATGTTTGATGTCCTCGGTTCTGCGGAAGGTGGTTCTTATCGTGATGTAATTGCGGCCAGCAGGAGGAAGGAGATCTACACCTATACCCCCCAGGGTGACCTGCTTCACCTGCCTGTCCGGTCAACGGTTCTTGATTTTGCCTTTCTGGTCCATACCGACATCGGGCGAAGCTGTATCGGGGCCATGGTCGCCAATCGGAAACTGCGCCCGGAAGAAATTCTCCATGACGGTGATGTGGTTCGAATTGTTCGGGCTGATAAACCGGTTAATTTTGACCAGAAGATGTTTGATATCTGTCAGACACCCCGGGCACGTGCTGAACTGTCCAAGGCCTTCAGGGTTCGACGGCAGACAGTGGCTCTGAGCATTGGCCGGTCTATACTCGAGCAGGAGATGCTGCGTTACGGAGTACCGTATGCGTTGCTGGAGAAGCCTGAAACTGTTCAGGTTTTGTCCCATTTTGGAGCCAGTACGTTGGCTCAGCTCCATGTCCTGGTGGGTGAGGGACAGGTTGGTTTGGCCGCTTTGATTAAGCGGATCAAGCAAGAGCTTTACGCCGGACAGTCTCCTCTGGCTGAGCCCACCGGAGCTTTTAATATTATTGAACTGAACACGCTGGATCCTGTTTCCATTAAAATTTCGGCCTGCTGCAAACCCAGTCCGACCGACAAGGGCCTTTGTGGTCTCTTGAGCGAACGGGGCTTAAGTGTACACAGTAAAAATTGTGCGAAGTTTCAGGGAATTAAATTTCAGCGCGAAGATATTGTTGATGTGCGCTGGAAGCTGCGAGAGACGTGGGTGCGTAAGAAGCAGACTCTGGTTATACTGGCCGCGACCCGTCAGCGGATGATGATGGTTGCAGGTGTTGCCCCCGGGGCCATGAAGCTCTGTGATTTGATGATTCTCTCTAAAGGGCCTATTCCGGATCCGGCCTGGGAATTGATTTTCGAAGTTCCCAATCTCTATGATCTGCGTCAGGTGATCAAGCATTTTGATAAGTCTGGATTGCCTTACGAATTTGTCATGGAAGTTGAGTGATGGTGTAGTCGCAATTCAAAGCTGCTCTGTCGTGATCCATTTTCCCTTGTCCGGCTTATCTGCTGTGACTTTCGTTGCGCTTGCCGTATAGTCCGGTTCCCGCAATACACTATTATTCATTTTCGACTGTTGACGGGCGTGGTTTATGGACATAGCGACTGAGTACTCGGGTCAGCATGTCGGGCAGGTCATTTTTTTGCCGTGAGCTCCGGTGCAGCTGCTTAATGGTTTTTTCCAGGGTCAGGACTTCACCCAGGACGATGTGGCGAAGAATCAGTGAGACCAGTCGGGTAATGGTGGTCAGGTTAGAGATCTGTGATTGAAGGTGCTGGTCGCGGTCAAATGCGGTGGAGGCAAATATTTCCACCGGATTGCCTTCCATTTCACTGACTGAAACATACCAGGTGTTGAGTTCGCGATCACGGGTTCGAAAGCGGACAGCATCCAGGACTTCGGGGAGTTCGCGCTGCTTTACAGAGTCGCAGGGGGGGGGGGCGCCAGCAGATTTGGACAGATCTGATTTGATGAGCGCGCAGATGCGCTGCATCAGTGCAGGGTCGTTCTGCATGGAGCGGGCAATGGCCGTACATTGCGCGCAGAATTCATTGCCGGTGATTTCCTGCAGTTTGTCGGTACGTTGGCCGCAGCCGTCGCAGGTGTTCATGTCAGCACTTTGTATGGTCATGGTTCCAGTTTCCGTCCGCCTTGTTTGAATGGATAAGTTGTTGCAGTTTTAGAGAAAAATTCTGGCCTGAAATCTCGCGGGCCCCGAAGGTGAGGAGGTGTCGGGTGGTCATCTGGCAGTCAATCAGTTGTACTCCCTGTTGTTTTAACAGAGAGACCAGGGCTGTGAGGGCAACTTTGGAGGCATTACTGATCCTAGTGAACATTGATTCGCCAAAAAAGACACGGTCCAGTCGAATCCCATAGAGGCCACCTGCCAGTTTTCCCCCCTCCCAGCATTCTACGGAATGACCATAGCCCAATGTGTGTAGATGGCAATACGCTTCCTGCATCTCTTTGGTAATCCAGGTCTCTTCCCCGTATTGAGTACGAGTGGTGGCACAGGCCTCGATCACTTGATCAAAGGCCTGGTCAAAGGTGATTGTAAAACGTCCGCTGCGGATTTCACGGGCCAGACGTTTTGGCAGGTGGAATTCAACGGGTGCCAGAATCAGCCGTGGGCTGGTGAACCACCAGAGGAGTGGGTCATTGTCACTGTACCAAGGGAAGATGCCCTGCCGGTAGGCGGCAATGAGTCGTTCTGGACTGAGGTCTCCACCTACTGCCAGCAGGCCATGCATGTCAGCCAGATGAACCGGCGGGAAGATGATTTCAGGCCCCAGTTGGTATATCATGTCACTGTATCCGGGATGAGTGAGGTGTGACACTCTGCCCTCAAGTCCTTTCCCTCTCTCCTTTTGAGCGGGGAATCAGCTGCGTTTTTCAGGGACGCCCAAGGCTTTGAGGATTGAACCCAGGGGACAAAACTTGGTAAAGCCGAACTGCAGCAGGTTGGCACCGACAAAGAGGGTGAAGAACAGCCAGTATTTGTGGTGGAAAATGGGGCTTGCTTCAACACCAAGGCTGAGGCTGAGAATGATGAAGAATCCGGCGATTGAGTGAATCCAGTCAGTAATGATCATGATATACTATTCCTGTGTGAAGTGTTGATGGTATGAGTTTGTTGTGAAGCTCTGGTGTTATATGACACGGGTGTTTTACGTGAGTTGGTCAAAAACTGTAGCGCAGTCCGGCGTAGATATTGGTGTTGTCCTGGAAACGTCCCCAGAATGTGGATTCGTCTTCACCCCAGAAGATATTGGCACCACCGTCAACGAGCCAGTTGTCGCTGATCTTGTAGCTGATCTTGGGGCGCAGGTGGCCGTCCTGGTCTGAGGGAGAGTAATAGGCAAAGAGAGAGATGATCAGGTTCTGGTTGTGGAGCAGTTTGGTCAGGCGCAGGGTCAGCATGTGTCGGTATTCGTCTCGCCTGGACATGCCGGCTGGCAGATTCGACTTATAATCGCTGTAATCCTGCATCCATTCCACATAATACTGCAGAGCACCGGTCAGTTCATGGCCTATTTCGTGTTCGTAGCCGACGAGCCAGCGCAGTTCGCTGTTGCGGATATTGGGATTGCTGCCGGAATCGCTGTCGCGTGAATCGTAATAGCCCATCTCCATGTTGGCGATCCCACCGCCCATGGTTCCACGGACACTGGCTCCGTAGACTGAAAGGGCAGGAAAGAGATAGTTGCCTGAAAGTGGATTGACCCCCTCGGGTTCCTTCCAGAAACCGGAGTAGCCATAGAGGGCTAGTTCCCAGCCCTGGAGCTGACGGGAGAGGCGCAGGGCATACTCGGCGTCGGTAAACCAGGAATCGGGCTGCTCATCGGTGATCCGGGCGTTGCGGCCAGCCAGAGAAGCGGTTGCTGGATTGTAATAGGAGAGCCGTTCACCGCTGACATAGGTGGATGGATTGAAGACCGGAGTATAGATCAGATTGAGACTGTAATGGTCAAAAAAGACAGATGTTTTAATGGCATCAGAGGGTGCCTTGAGGTATTCGTTGTCGCGACCAATAAAAAAAGCCTGCCAATCCTTGGGAAACATGTCATTGATGAAGATCAGATCGCCGGTTCCCCAGGTCAGGGTCTGGCGGCCGATCTTGAGATCCATGTTGTCTGAAGGATAGAGCAGCAGGCTGATCTCGCGGAGTTCGGCTGTACTGTCTTTGAGTACCACGTCATGGAGAAGATCTCCTTTGAGGCTGATGTGTCCCCAGTCATAATCGCGGTCAGCCTCCAGCTGGAGTCGTATCTCACCCAGTGAGCTGTCCCGTTCGTTGGCATCATCCTGGAGTCGGAACCCGGCCCGGGTATCCACAAAGCCACCAATCTCAAACCCGGTTGTATCATAGACGGTATCCTGCCATTGATTGGCCTGTGCCGTTGGTGCAGAGGAGAGGAGCAGGCAGGCTGTGCAGGCAAGATGGGGCAGGAAATTAAAAGTTATCCGGTTCATTGTCATACCCGGTAAAGGTTAGCGGACTTCTCGTGGTGGCCGGCGCAGGAAGCGTTCGGTAAAGATGGACTCCTTGAGACTGATGTCGTAGCCAATGTTGCTTAAGCTGGACACGGTCTCACCACCGCTCTCCAAATCCCTGATCCGACTTTTGGTTACTGTGGGGTAGCCTTGAATATCCTGAACCTCCAGGACCTCGACCTCGCGATAGACGTTTCCTGCCGTATTCCTGTACTCGGCCTTCATGGGCATGCTGTTTGTTTTGTCAATCCAGACGGTGTAGGATGTGAATTCCACCGAGCCGGGGTCCTTCGGAGTATTGTTGATCACATAATACTGATCTGTCGTCTCGATCAGCTGATGCTCGTCTTCATGAATGGCTCGTCCTGAAACATCCTCATAAAAAAAATGGGACCCCACAAAGGAGGTTCTTTTGTCCGAGGAGGCAATGCGCTTGACCAGATCAAGTGCCGGCAGGTAGAGCCAGCGGTCATCATCGCCGCTGGTCTTTTTGTGGACCAGAAAGGTCATTTTGCGCACATCGCTGGGGCGTTTAAAGAAAACATAGAATTGCTGTTCACCGCCGTCTGTTACGTCACGGCGGAGGATGGTCATCTCTCGTTCACGTACACGCCCCTGGTTGTCAGTGATGGTCAGGGTCACATCGGCACGACCGTCCTGACCCTGATAGTACGAGGTGAGGTTGGCCTGATCGATGATTGCTGCCACGTCCGTTTTATCTTCGGCCTGAAGAGGAAGGGCGCTGAGAAAGAGGAAAAGCAGGGTGATGGTTAGGCTGACTGTTTTCATGTGATCCTCCTGGTGATATTAAATCGAGTCATTTTGATGAACATGTAATCACAGTCGGGTGGTCTCGCAAGAATATTGGTATGCCACCATACTTCTTGTGATGCTATCAATTTTGGCGTTTGAGAAACCAGCCCTGGAAGACGGTCAGTACTGAGGGCAGGATCCACATGGTGGCCAGACCGGAGTAGAACATGATTGTGGCCAGGAATACGCCCACGGTCTGGTAAGGGACCAAGGGGGCGGCCAGCAGCGGGGTGAAACCAAGGGCAATGATCAGGGTGTTGCGGGTAATGGCGCGGCCTGGTTCTTCGTACATGATCTCTATGGTCCTGGTCCAGGATTGGGTGGTTTTATAGGTGGCTCGGGATCGTTCCAGAAAGTGGATGGCAAAATCCACAGCCAGACCCAGGGTCAACGAGGAGAGGACCGCCACCGGCATATCGTAATCTTTGCCAATCAGGCCAATGACCCCATAGATAAAGGCAATGGTCACGGTCAGTGGCACCATGGCCAGCAGCCCCCAGGAGGGTGAGCGAAACAGCAGGGACATCATCAGGAAGACAACCACGAAGCTGCCCATGAATGATTTGAGCATGCCTGAGACCATTTTGTCCTGCCAGATGACATTGATATAGGTCAGGCCGGCCCAGTTATGGCTGATGGCCGATGGTGGCGGATTGTCGGCAAAAAAGCGTTCAACATCGGCAATGACTTTCTGCATATCCATGTTGTCACCGGACCTGAGCTGCAACCAGACATTGGCCTTGCGGTAATCCGGAGTCACCAGGTGAAAGAGATCGTCCGGCTTGTGGCTGTTCTGGAAGGAGATCAGGCACTGAGCCACCCCGGCCCGGGTCTCGGGGATGAAAAAATACGAGTCGTCACCTTCAAAGAGTTCTTGGTGGACCTTCTGGACAACCTGAACCACGGAGTTACTCTTGCCAACGACTCCCTGATTCACAAGATAGCTTTGCAGGCGGTCTATATAACGGAGCATGGCCGGGTCTTTGAACAACTCGTTACGTTCGTGGTAAGTGTCAAGCAGGGTGAGTGCCTCTGACCAGAAGTCGTAACTGGCTTCATCGTCAAAGGGGACTGCGTCCATACGGGTGTTGATGGCCTCGTCCAGTCGGCCTAAAAGATCGGTCGGGTCTGAGGCTTGGCCTGTGTGATCGGCAATCAGGGCCAGGGCTTCCTGAACCAGGTGCGGTGCACCGGTGAGGCTTGCCACCTGTCTGGTCATCCAGGCCTCGGCCGTGGTCAGGGTCTCGGCTTCCGGTTGATTTTCCAGGATAAGGTAGGCCTCGTAGGTCCCGGCAAAGTGGTCATTGAGGATCTTGTCAGCCACCCGGATCTCATGATTTTTATGAAACCATTTGACCGGGTTGTCGTTGATGTTGATCTTGCTGATTCCGTAGCCTGCAATACCGAGCAGGATCAGGTTGCAGGCGATGATCGGCTTGGCGTAGCTCCTGGCAGTCTGCCCGATCCAGTGCAAATGGCGGTTGATCAGACCCTTGCTTGACTTGCTGTTGTTCTCAGCCCCGAAGTTGTCCAGGCCCTTGTCGCTCAGAAGCATGATATATGAGGGGATGAAAAAGATGGTCAGGAACCAGGCCAGAAGAATACCCAGACCAACAAAGAGGCCAAAGACCTGGACTGGCGGGATCGGGGTCAGGATCAGGGAAAAGAAGCCGGCCGATGAGGTCAGCGAGGTATAGAGCATGGGCATAAACAGATGATCCATGACCTCTTCGATGGTTTTGCGGCGGTCGTTTGTCTCACGGTACTTGTCAAAGAATTCGCTCAGGATATGGACTGAGTCCACGACGGCAATGGGCATGAGGAAGATGGGGATCATGGAGCTCATGATGTGCAGGGTGTTGCCGGTGCCGATCAGGGCTCCCATGGTGCAGATAACCGTGACCATGGCAATAATCATCGGTGAGACGATCAGATTGATCTTGCGGAAGAAGAGGTACATGAGGACGAAGATCAGGAGCATGGCCAGGGGCGCTGAGAGGGCCATCTGGATGAACATCTCCTTGCCGAATGTGTCTTCGGCTACCGGCAGACCGGTGATGTGAAACTGGTCATCGCCTTGATCCATGGTTTCGATTTCGGCCATCAGGAGAGAGCGGAGTTTGTCTGCAAATTTCTTTGAGGTGATTGGCAGATAGATCCCCAGGGCTTGTCCATCCTCGGAAACAAGACTTCCTTTGAGGAGAGGGTTGGCCATGGCCAGATCACGGACGCGGAGTGCCCCTTCTCTGTCAGCGGGTGGTTCTTTCATCAGCCATTCAAAGCGAACCTGACCGGGCCCGGCCTGTTCAATGGCGTCCACATTACCGGGGGCCATGATGTTCCGGGGCACGACGCGGTAGTCGGGGTTTTTCGGATCAACTGCAGTGCGGGCAAATTCCGTCAGTTGGTGAACCTTGGCCAGGGTCTCGGGGTTGAAAACTCCGTCCGGATGACTGGTGTTGACCACGCCCAGAACCACCACGTCGTACAGGGCGAATTCTTTTTTGGTCTGGTCGTGAAAGAGACGGACAGCCTCGTCTTCGGCAAGCATGTTTTCGGGGTCGGTGTCCACATGGACCCTGGTAATCAATGCTCCGAGGATAAGGGTGGCAAGCACCATGAGCCAGGTGACTGTTTTGGGCCTGTTGAGCGAAAATTGAATGGCGCGGCTTCCGATTTTCATGGGCTGAACGTTATGATTTTGAGGGTGAAATAAAAAGGCCCTGAGCCTGCAGGTGGCAGGCGGCTGGGCCGGAAAAAACGGTCTGGTAACTTATTTGTGGGGGCAGTAGAGCTCCTGCATGGTTTTCATTAATTCTGTAATTCTGGGGTCAGTGACCCGATTGTAGATAAAGTTGGCATCTTTACGGCAGTCGATGATACCCTGATTGCGTAGAATATTGAGGTGCTGGGAAACATTGGCATTCGTGGTCTTGACCTGATTACGGATGTCACCAACTGATAATTCCTGGTCACGAAGGAGACAAAGGATCTTCAGGCGGATGGGGTGGGACATCGATTTGAGCAGTTTGGACAAGGTATCGATGTGCTCAGTTTCCATGGGCTCTACTCCAGTACGGTTTCTATTTTAGTAATTAGTTTAATGTAGTGTCTCAAAGGTCGTGTTGTAAAGGAATTTTTGGGAATTGTGTCGGAGGCTGTGCTGAATCGAATGGCCCCGGGCTTTCCCGGGATGTCAGTGGTTGTTGTTAAGGTGATGAGGCTGGCGGGATGAAATTGTCTTTTTTGGGAAAGAGAAAGTAATAGAGTCCTCCGGCTAGGGCCGCCAGTATCAGATAGAGCCAGGGTTCAAAACCGATTCTGTTTTCCGGACGCAGCAGGGCCAGGACTGACAGGATGGCTGTGAACTGAAAACCGGTGCGATGGCAGAGTAGAATTTCCCGCAGGAGGTATATGTGGATGATTGGGGGGATCAGGCCCAGAAAAAGTGCCAGATCTATGCGGCTGTCAATGGTGATGGCATAGAGCTGGCGGCCTGTGATGAGAATTAAGAGAGCCGCTAAACCCAGAACGAGATATTGAACCTTCGCTCCTCGACTGGGCAGGGCCAGATTGTTGAGGTGAAAAATCAGTTTGGATTGATCAATGGTTGGACTCAGTTCTTTCCAGATACCCTGTTTGCTTTTGTTGGCAGCAAGCAGCCCCTTGATTTGTTGTTCAATTTTGTCGATCATGATTGTTGGACGATGATTTAATTTTTGAAAAAGATGAAGAGTGGACCGATCATATTCGATCTTTTCTTTTATAGTAAGAGAAAAAGCGGCAGAAGTTTTGTTATAAGAAAAATTGATCAATTACTTCAGATTTTTCTTGACAAAGGGTAGTTCGTGCGGTGTATTTTATCCTTTTTTGAGATATTAGGAGTATGAGCATGCCCTGTTGTATTGTCATGTAACTGTTCGTTTTTATGAGATTGTATGGGGTTAATGAGAATTTAAGGAGACTGTGATGGCTGCAAGCGATGATAAAATTACAAGTTTGTTGAGTGAAGGGCGTGTTTTTGAGCCACCCGAGGCAGGTCGCGCTACCGCTCATGTGGGCAGTATTGAGGCGTATCATGAGGCGTATAAACGCTCCATGGATGATCCGGAAGGATTCTGGGCCGATCGTGCCGAAGAATTGGTAACGTGGGATAAAAAATGGGATACGGTCCTGGATTATGATTTGAATGTCCCTGAGATCAACTGGTTTAAGGGCGGTAAGTTGAACATGTCCTATAACTGCCTGGATCGTCATCTGGAAAACGGTCGTCGTAATAAGGCTGCTATCATCTGGCAGGGTGAGCCCGAGGAAGATGTCCGGGTCTATACCTATCAGATGCTACACACAGAGGTTTGCCGTTTTGCCAATGTCCTCAAGGCAAAAGGCGTGAAAAAGGGTGACCGGGTCTCTATCTATCTTCCCATGATCCCGGAACTAGCCATTGCTTTGCTTGCCTGTGCTCGTATCGGTGCCATGCATTCCGTCGTTTTTGCCGGTTTTTCTGCCGTTGCCCTGCAGAGCCGCATTCAGGACTGTGAAGCCAAGGTTCTTGTGACATCCGATGCTGTTATCCGCGCCGGCAAGACCATCCCTCTCAAGCCCAATGCCGATACTGCCCTGGCCACCTGCCCCACTGTTGATCATTGTATCGTGGTTCAGCGGGCAGGTAATGAAGTGCCCATGCAGGACGGTCGTGATACCTGGTGGCATGAGGAGATTGCCGCCCCCGGTATCAATAGTGTCTGTGAGCCTGAGTCCATGGATGCCGAGGATATTCTCTTTATCCTCTACACCTCTGGTTCCACCGGCAAGCCCAAGGGCGTGGTTCATACCACAGGCGGGTATCTGACCTATGCCATGCATACCTGTCAGTGGGTCTTTGATCTCAAGGATGACGATGTTTACTGGTGTACTGCCGATATTGGCTGGGTCACCGGCCACAGTTATATTCTCTATGGCCCTCTGGGCCTGGGCGCCACCTCTCTGATGTTCGAGGGCGTTCCTTCTTATCCCGGACCGGACCGTTTCTGGAAAATCGTGGAGAAGTTCCAGGTCAATATCTTTTATACCGCGCCTACGGTTATCCGGGCTCTGATGCGGGACGGCGAGGAGCCCACCCAGCGTTATGATCTCTCCAGCCTTCGTGTTCTCGGTTCTGTGGGTGAGCCCATTAATCCCGAGGCCTGGATGTGGTATCATGTCAATATCGGCAAAGAAAAACTGCCCATTGTTGATACCTGGTGGCAGACTGAGACCGGTGGCATCATGATCTCGCCCCTGCCTTATGCCACACCTCTCAAGCCCGGTTCCGCCAGCCTCCCCCTGCCCGGTATCGACGCGGCCATCTATGATGAGGAAGGGAACGAGGCCGGTCCCAATGAAGGCGGTCATCTGGTTATCCGCAAGCCCTGGCCCGGTATCCTCCGTGGTGTTTTCGGTGATCAGGCACGTTACAAAAAAGCCTACTTCAGTCGCTATGAAAACACCTATGATCCAGAAGATGGTGCCCGACGTGACGAAGACGGATATTTCTGGATTATGGGTCGTCTTGATGATGTCATTAATGTCTCCGGTCATCGTCTGGGAACGGCTGAGATTGAGTCGGCTCTGGTTTCTCATTCTTCAGTGGCTGAGGCCGCAGTTGTTGGTATGCCCCATCCCATTAAGGGACAGGCCATTTATGCCTTTGTAACCCCTAACTCCAATGTGGAGCATACTCCGGAGTTGCTGGCTGAGCTTCGTGTCCATGTTCGAACAGAAATCGGGCCCATTGCCTCGCCGGATGCTATTCAGTACGCGCCAGGTCTGCCGAAGACTCGCAGTGGTAAAATCATGCGTCGTGTTCTGCGTAAGATTGCCGCCAATGATTTTGAGAACTTTGGTGATACCTCAACCTTGGCTGACCCCTCAGTCGTTGATGATTTGATCAGCGCCAAGAAGGCCCTGGGTTGATCGCAGGTATGAATTTTCAGAGTATCCTGCAGACATGAACAGGTGGTTTGTCATTGACCTGTTCATGTCTGGGGCAGTAGTGATTTGAGGACATATTGAGCGAAATTCTCCTGCGGGGGGATTTCGCTTTTTTGTTTTATGGCGATGTTGCCAGATGATCTGAGTGTGAGGGATGATGAGTCTGGAAAAAGATGATGTCCATGTTGTTGCCCCGGAGGTGGTGGTCTCTTTTCTTGAGAAGATCCTTCCCTTTGATACCCTGGATCGGAAGACCCTGGTTGATATTGCCAGACATTGCCGTATTGATTTTTTCCCCAAAGGCACCCGTCTTCTGACTGCCGGTGAGACAGAGCTGACTTCTCTTTATATTATCCAGCAGGGTGGTGTGAAGGCCTTTCTTGAAGATGATCAGGGCGAGGTTGCCCTCAAAGATTTTCGGGGAGAGGGCGCCTATATCGGAGCTTTGGGTCTGATCCGCGGGACTCGGGCCAACTTGAATATAGAGATGGTGGAAGATACCTTTTGCTTTCTCTTGCCACGGGAGATCTTTCTCCGCCTGCTTGATGAAAAGCCTTCTTTTGCCCAGTATTACCTGAAAAGTTTTTCAGAAAAGGTTGTGAATACAGCCTATAAGGAGTTGCGTCATCATAAGGTCTCCAGGCGCAGTCATGAGGATCTGTATCTCTTTTCCATTCGCGCAGGTGAAGTGGTCAAGACTCTGCGTAAGGTGTCGGCTGATCTGTCCATACAGGAGGCGGCGGTCAACATGGCCCGTTATCGGGTGGGGAGTTTACTGATTCATAACGCTGCAGATCCGGAAGAGATCCTGGGAATTATCACTGATCGCGACCTGCGGAGTAAAGTGGTGGCGGCCGGTCTGGATTATAATCTGCCGGTGAGGGATATCATGACCGGGCCGGTACAGAAAGTCCTTTCCCAGACCATCTGCTTTGATGTCCTTTTGAAAATGATGTCCACTGGTATTCATCATCTTGCTGTGGAGCAGGGTGGTCGTGTCATCGGAGTGATTACCTCTCACGATGTCATGCTTCTTCAGGGGCATTCCCCGTATTATCTGTTTAAAGAGATTCGATCTCAGGCCCGAATTGTTGATCTTTACGCCCTGGCCCAGAAGGTTCCGGATGTGGTGCGCGGCTTGATTAAAGAGGGGGCCAAGGCCGGGAACATCACCCAGATGATTGCCATTTTGAACGACCACATCCTCGAGCGGATGCTGACACTCCTTGAGCAGGAGATGGGTCCCCCGCCCCTGCCGTATTGCTGGCTGCTCATGGGCAGTGAAGGGCGACGGGAGCAGACCTTTAAGACTGATCAGGACAATGCGATTCTCTATGCTGATCCCCGCAATGACGCGGAAGCCGAGGCCGCAGCGTTGTATTTTAAAGAGTTTGCTGATCGGGCTATTGATCATCTGGTGAACTGTGGGTATCCGCTGTGTCCGGGTGAGATCATGGCTCGTAATCCCCGTTGGTGTCAGCCTTTGTCGGTTTGGAAGTCCTACTTTGATCACTGGATTGATGCCCCTGATCCCGATGAGTTGTTGAACGCCACTATCTTTTTTGACTTCCGCGCGGGGTATGGTGCGGTCGAACTGGCCGAAGAGCTGCGGGATCATTTGACTGAACGGGCCGTCAAACAGGAGATTTTTTTACTGCACCTGGCCCGACAGTGCATGGGGATACGAATCCCGCTTTCTGTTTTTAAGAATTTTATTGTCAGTAAAGACGGCAAACATAAAAATCGCCTGGATATCAAGGCTCAGGGGGTGACCCCTTTTTCCAATTTTGCCCGAATCCTGGCTTTGAAATATGGGATCAAAGAGACAAATACTCTCGCTCGTTTCAAGGTCCTGGCTGATGCCGGTCATATCAGTGACGATATCTGGAAAGTGGCCCATGATGCCTATGAACTGCAGATGCAGCAGCGGCTCGTGCATCAGCTTCAGCAGATTGAAGAGGGGGTTCACCCGGATAATTACATTGATCCTGCGCACCTGAGCGACCTTGAACGGCGGATGCTGAAAGATGCTTTTGCCGTGATCGAGCGTCTCTATAGTTTGCTTGGAAATATGTATCCAGCTGGTTGATGACATGGTAGCCATCTTCAGTAAATTCCCCTGGCTGAAAGAGCCCCATCCCTTGATTGCAAGGAACCGGGAGGCGTTTGAGAATTTTGACCAGTCGCAGCCCCTGAATGATTATACCTTTGTGGTCTGTGATACCGAACTCACCGGTCTGGATCGACGTCGGGATGAAATCGTCTCCATCGGGGCGGTCATGATCCGCAATCTGCAAATCGATTTATCGAGCTCCTTTCATAGTTATATCCGTCCAGACAATCTTGAGCATACCCGGGCGACTCTCGTTCATCGGATTACTCCGGGGCAGCTTGAGGAAGCACCACCTCTAAATGTTGTTTTGCCGGCCTTTGTTGAGTTTCTTGGATCCAGTCTTCTGGTGGGACATCACATTGCCCTTGACATGACTTTTCTCAATCGGGCATCCAAAAAAGTTCTGGGTGGAACCCTGGTTAACCCCGGAATTGATACCATGCGCATGGCCCAAGGGTATCGGCGTGTATTACTGGGCCATTATCATCAGCATGGCGAGTCGCAAACCGGTTATTCGCTGGATGCCTTGAGCCGTGAATACCGCTTACCGTTGTTCAAACCTCATGATGCCTTGGAAGATGCCATGCAGACGGCTTATCTTTTTTTGTTTTTACTCAAAAAATTCCGTAAAGGTGGCCTGTTGACTCTGAAAGATATTTACCAGGCCGGTCGAGTTGGGAGCCTGCGCTACTGAGTTCAGGTGGTGGTGCCAGCCGGCTGAACCAGGGTGTTCTGTGTAACAGCTCGTAATGTAACGGGTCTTTGCTTTGTTGTGGTGCAAAAAGGTTTTTTTTGTTTCTGGATAAGTTATTGACAGGATTTATTTTACTGTGATATATAGGCACATTTGAAGTAGTTCATCAGTAATTTTAATAAGGGAGGGAGTATGAGTAACGCACAGTTGTACTGGCAGGCGAAT
>JACNLK010000099.1 GCA_014381505.1 Candidatus Desulfatifera sulfidica
CAAGGTCTCTGCTGATACTGTATATGCTATTACCAAAGAAGTTTTCGATAACTTTGAGGAGTTCAAAAAACTTCATCCAGCCTATGCACATCTGACCAAAGAGAGCATGCTCACAGGTCTGTCTGCGCCTATTCACCCCGGTGCCATGAAGTACTATAAAGAAGCAGGACTGATGAATTAATTCAGCTGCTGATCTCCCCCCGATGACCGTTCCATTGTTATCGGGGGGTTGTGTTTTCTGCTACCGGCAAAACGCAGTCTGAACATTCATGATCAGGGCGAGGTCAATTCGTGCTTTTTGTTTTTTTTGATTGAGTTTTACTGATAATCACACAGCTTCAGGGTACTTTGAAAAATCAGGTTTTTTGTGCAAGATCTGGACATGTAAGAAAATGACCGCGGACATGGAGTCAATATTCCGAGGATGAATCTTCGCGCGCAATACAGATCTTGGCTGAAAAGATAATTTTCCAAGGTAGCCTTTAAACCCATAGAGCGGAATTACGTTTTACATTCCAGCCGACGAACAACAAACCGAATACCCTACAGGTCAATGAGAAGGGAATAATTTTATGAGTAAGCTTGAAGTTGAATATGATGACGGCATTGACCATGCCCAGAAAATGGCCGATGAAGAGGCCGGTATCGGTAGACGTCCAGAGGGCTGGCAACGTTATTTAATCCCCACCATTGCCATCTGCTGGAGTCTGTTCCAACTTTCGCTGCCCAAGTTTGTTCTCCTGGATACCACTTACGTCCGGGCCATTCACCTTGCCTTTGCCATGGCCCTGGTTTTTCTCAATTACCCTCTATTAAAAAAGCCATACTTCGGCTTAAAATATTTCTCGCAACACCACCGCATTCCACTCCTGGACATTATTGTGGCACTGGTAGCCGTCTATTGTTCACTGTATCTTATTATCAATATGGATGCCATTAACAGTCGTTATGGTTCTCCAATTCTAGCTGACGTCATCGTCGGGGCTCTGTTGGTTGGTCTGCTCATGGAAGCTGCGCGACGCACCATTGGGCCCGCGCTGCCGGTTATCGGCTCTCTCTTCATAGCCTATTGCTTTCTCGGGCCTTACATGCCTGATGTCATTGCCTTCAAAGGGACATCCATCAACCGATTTATTGGCCAGATGACCATGTCCACTGAAGGCATCTACGGTATCCCCCTAGATGTCTCTGCCACTATCGTCTTTCTTTTTGTACTCTTCGGCGCAATGCTTGATAAGGCTGGAGGCGGCTATTACTTTATCCAGCTTGCCCTGAGCCTGCTCGGTCGTTTCAAGGGCGGACCTGCCAAGGCTGCGATCATGGGTTCGGGCCTCACCGGTCTGGTTTCAGGATCGAGTATCGCCAATATCGTCACTACGGGTACATTTACAATTCCCATGATGAAAGAGGTTGGTTATCCACCCACTAAGGCTGCCGCTATTGAAGTTGCAGCTTCCACCGATGGTCAGCTTGCCCCGCCAATCATGGGAGCCGCGGCCTTTATTATCGCCGAATATGTCAACGTTCCCTATATAGAAGTGGCCAAAGCAGCAGCAATTCCTGCCTTTGCCTCGTATGCCGCTCTGTTTTACATTTCGCACATTGAAGCTTCGAAACTTGGCATTAAGGGCCTGCAGAAGAATCAGGTTCCCTCCTTTTTCAAAACCCTGCTCGGCGGCTTTCACTTTCTTATTCCGCTGTTCATGCTCCTCTATGAATTAATCATCGTTCGGCATTCACCCGAGCTGGCCGCTTTTAATGCTATTATGGTCCTCGGTGTCATCATGCTCATTCAGGAACCCTATCGTGCCTGGCGCGACAAGACCGATATGAAGGAGGCTTGCAAGCAATCAGTCATCAATATCCTGGCAGCCCTTGCAGCAGGAGCCCGAAATATGGTGGCTGTGGCCTTAGCCACGGCTGCTGCCGGAATCATTGTCGGTGTCGTCGCCCTGGGGCTTGGTAATCTGATCGCTGAGATCATCGATATTTTGTCCATGGGTAATATCTTTATGATGCTGGTCATCACCGCCATGGCATGTCTGCTCATCGGTATGGGCCTGCCAACCACCGCCACCTATATTGTTATGGCCGCACTGACAGCTCCTGTTATTGTCTCCATTGGTGGAGCGCAGGGCTTTATTGTGCCACTTATAGCAGCGCATCTCTTTTGTTTTTATTTTGGTATTCTGGCCGATGATACGCCACCGGTTGGTCTGGCTGCGTATGCCGCTTCAGCCATTGCTAAATCGCCGCCCATCCCCACAGGAATTCAAGCATTTACCTATGATATCCGTACGGCCATATTACCATTCATGTTTATTTTCAACACTGAGTTGATACTTCACAATGTCTACTCATGGAGTCAGGGCCTGCTGATCTTTGCCATGACCTGTATCGGCAACTTTGCCTTTGCCTCGGCAACACAGGGCTGGTTTGTTGCTAAAAATAAATATTGGGAGATACCATTCTTTCTCTGTATCGCCTTTATTCTGATGCAGCCGCAGCGCATTGCTCAACTGCTGGGAATGGCTCACGAACAGCGTTACTATACCTACCTGATCGGTCTGGCTATCTTTGGCCTGCTCTTCATCTTTCAGAAAATGCGGGGCCCTGAAGCGGCTCTTCCCTTGGCTGAACAAAAACTATTAAGGACACGGTAATGGAAAAAGTACGGCGCATATTGGTTCCTTTGGCCTTTTCTCCCTATTCCCAGGGCATCATTGATTATGGAGTGATGCTTGCCACTGCCCTGGATGTTGACAAGTTGATTTTTGCCTCAATTATCAACATCCGTGATGTCGAGGCGGTGGAAACCATTGCCTCGTTTGGCTACAAAGTTAATGAACATGATTATATTGAGTCAATCCAGGAACAGCGAGAGGCATTAATGCAGAAGATGCTGACGGGGCATGACTTTCCCGAGGATCGGGTTAAGCTGGTAATGAAAGTTGGTAAGCCGGCAGACAGGCTTTTGCAACTGGCCCTCAAGGAGGAGGTAGACATGATCATCATGGGGGTAAAGGCCAAGAGTGAAATTGTACACGCCTTTACAGGATCAGTGGCTGAACGCCTCTTCCGACGTTCCCCCATCACCATTGTTTCCTACCGTGACGAAAAAATCGCCGCCCCTCTGCGCGAACGAATTCTTCGCCATCAGTAAGTGATACAGTTTGTGTGGACAACAAACAACCTGTCTCGTGCCATGTCCATTTTCAATCTCTTTTTTGCTCATGTACGCATTTCCCGGTAGAACCTAAAATACTGACATTTTCTTTTCAATCTCCTTCATAAAACTACTTTTTAAATGCTGCTCACCATCGACAATTTCAGTCTTAGCTTCATTCAGGATGACTCCGGTCCTGAACCCACAGAGACGCAGGTCCTTCATAAGGTATCACTGGATGTGTCCAGTGGCCGCACGACAGCATTAGTTGGTGAGTCAGGATCAGGCAAGTCCGTCACGGCACTCTCTATCCTGCGACTCCTTGAAGACACCAGCAATACAGTCTCTTCCGGTCGTATTCTGTTCAAGGGCCGTGACGTATTTTCACTGTCCCCTAAACAGATTCGTTCACTCCGTGGCAATCATGTCTCCATGATCTTTCAGGAGCCCATGACTTCGCTCAACCCAGTCTATACCATCGGGAATCAGCTGATAGAGCCACTCCTGCTTCACCGGGCATTGACCAAAAAAGAGGCAGAAATTGAAGCGATTCACCTGTTGGAGCGCACAGGCATCCCAGACCCAAGATCACGGCTGACTGCCTACCCTCACCAACTTTCTGGTGGTCAGCGTCAACGGGTGATGATCGCCATGGCCTTGGCTTGTCGCCCTGCCCTGCTCATTGCAGACGAACCCACCACGGCACTTGACGTAACCATTCAGGCTCAGATTCTCAATTTAATGCAGGATCTCCAGGAAGAATTTAACATGGGCATACTGCTCATCACCCACGACCTGGCTATGGTTAAACGAATCGCGGATCAAGTCCATATCATGCAGAATGGTCGAATCGTTGAGCAAGGGCCCACAGACACCCTGTTTGACAACCCGCAGGAATCCTACACAATTCACCTGCTGGAGTCTGTTCCATCTGGAGAGCCTGAACCCTTGGCTGCGCAGCGACCACTTCTCGATATTTCACACCTGAGTTGTCAATTCAAGATTAAAACCGGTGGGGGAGGATTCTGGGGTGGCGGGAAAAAGATCATTCAGGCCGTAGATAATGTCAACCTGATTATCCCCGAGGGAAGCAGCTGTGGCATTGTTGGTGAATCCGGGTCAGGCAAGACGACTCTGGGTATGGCAATCCTTAAACTGGTGAAAAGCCAGGGAAGCATTCTTTTCGGGGATCGCGACCTCCAACCTCTTTCAACCAGAACCATGCGTCCTTTGCGCAAAGAAATTCAGGTTGTTTTTCAGGATCCTTTTTCATCATTGTCTCCACGTATGACTGTTGGGCAGATCGTCGAGGAAGGCATGAAGGTTCACAAACTGGGAGGCAACAAAGAACAACGGATGATTCTGGTTCAGGCAGCCCTGGCTGAAGTTGGTCTTGAGCCAGAACATATATTTCGCTACCCCCATGAATTTTCAGGAGGCCAGCGTCAGCGTATAGCCATAGCCCGTGCCATTGTCCTTAAGCCCAGACTTTTGATTCTTGACGAGCCTACTTCAGCATTGGACATGACCATACAGAAACAGATCATTGATCTGCTCAAAGGCCTTCAGGAAAAATACGGGATGACGTATATTTTTATTTCCCATGATCTCCGCGTAATTCGGGCCATGGTCCATCAAGTGGCTGTCATGCACGAAGGTCGCATTGTTGAATCCGGACCAGCATCAGAACTCTTCGCATTACCCAGACATCCCTATACGAAACAACTTTTCCAAGCTGCATTTGGTACCTGATGGTACTTGTGCAGCATTCTCTTGAGTGAAAGATTCCCTGCCGTGTTCTCTATTCATCTTCTCCAGACCATGACCCACTCTCCCGGGGTCTATTTAATGTTGGACAGCAAAGGGACTGTTGTTTATGTGGGTAAGGCCAAGGATCTGCGTAAGCGCCTCACCAGCTATACCCGGCAACAAGCTGCGGAGCATAACAAGACAGCCGTCATGCTTTCACGGGTTAAGGCCCTTGAGACAATTATCACACGTACCGAAAAAGAAGCGCTAATCCTTGAGGCCTCGCTGATCAAGCAGCATCGCCCTCGTTACAATATCATTCTTCGGGATGACAAAAATTATCCATTAATCAAAGTTACCGTGCATGAACAATGGCCGCGTCTTCTCATGACCCGTCGCCGGCATAAAGACGGAGCGCGCTACTTTGGACCCTACGCTTCAAGTTCCGCCATGTGGGAAACCTTAAAACTTCTCTGGTCCCTTTTTCCCCTGCGCCGCTGTAAAGATCGTCAACTCAGACCACGCAAACGCGCCTGCCTGAATCAACAGTTACGTCACTGCCTGGCCCCATGCACAAAAGATGTGGACAGTGGACAATACAAAGAAATGGTCGCGCAGATTCTCATGGTTCTTGAGGGTCGCAGCCAGGAACTGATTCGTGACTTACGGAATCAAATGGAGCAGGCAGCAGATGTTTTAAATTTCGAGCTTGCTGCCAGTATTCGAGATCAGATTACGGCTCTTGAAAAAACCCTTGAGCAGCAGGTTGTTGAAACTGGACCGAATCAGGACAGTGATTGCTTCGGACTCAGCCGCAAGGAATCTTCCGTGGCCCTGACTGTTCTTCAAATAAGAAATGGTCGCATCTGCGGGAGTCGTAGTTTTTTCTTTGCCGCACCCATAGAGGACAATCCAGCCATCCTGACGCAAGTCCTCCACCAATACTACGATACCGGTGCAGATATTCCAGCTACTATTCTGCTCCCCTGTTCCCTTGAAGATCAGGGCCCTATGGCTGATTACCTCAGTGATCTGCGCAATGGTCGAGTAAACGTTCTTGTTCCCCAACGGGGGGTCAATAGACGATTAATGGATATGGCATGTAAAAACAGCGCTCAAGTCCTGGAAGAACGTGCACGTCAGGAACAGTCCTGGCAGGCATTGTCGAAATTAATGGTCAAGCAGCTGCACCTCACTCGAGCACCGGAGAATATCGAATGTCTGGACATTTCCAACACCAGTGGTAAACAGGCTGTGGGATCCCTGGTTTCCTTTCACCAAGGCGTTGCAGCCAAAAAACAGTATCGTTGTTACCGAATCAAAAGTATTGATACTCCCGATGATTATGCCATGATGTCTGAGGTTCTTACACGACGTTTTGTGCGGGGGATTGAAGAGGACAATCTGCCAGACCTGTTTCTGGTTGACGGGGGCCGCGGTCAGCTCAATATCGCTCAACGGGTGGCAAAGGAAACCGGAATATTTGATCGCCTGGAATGGCTTGGCATTGCAAAAGAGCGGGCAGATGAAGGTGAAAAAATATACAAACCGGGTCAAAAAAACAGTATCAATCTGCCGGCACACAATCCGGTCTTACTCAAGCTCATGCAGATCAGGGACGAATCCCATCGCTATGGCATAACCATGCATCGAAAACTGCGCAACAAGGCGGCCTTTTCCTCAGAACTTGATCAAATTCCCGGTATCGGATCTGAAAAGAAAAAAAGGCTGCTCCAGGAAATGGGCAGCTTGAAACGGATCAAAGCGGCAGGTATGGAAGAACTACAGAAGGTGCCCGGTATCGGTCCGGAACTGGCTCGTGCAATTTACCACAAATTTCATCCGGAAAAGTAAATACGACCCTGATTTGCTCATGGGTACTTGAGAAATTCAGGGTTTTCCTCCACGATCAGGCACGCGAACAATTTCGATCATGCTCAGCCCTTGGCTTGCCGTGCCGCCTCATTGTCCAGTATCTCACCCATAGCCTGGGCGAATTGACCGACCAACTCAGCACAATCCCTGCGTCTGCTCTCAGGATTGGTATAATATTCCCGAACTGCATCACGATCTGACCAGTTCAGCTGAGCTATATCCCGGCAGTTTATACCGCCATATGACTTTGTGAGTTCCTCAAAACACCGTACAAGCTTGTGACTGAGTGGCCAGAGTCTCGGGTTTTCCTTCTCGTCCAGGGAGGCACGACTGTGCATGGAGGAGATCAACGCCACGCCGCCCAACAGGATACCGCAAACACTCCCTGAACTTGCTATCCCCCCTCCAAATGCCCCTACGGATTTAACAACCTCAGGTTCAATTCGACCTATTTTTTCCTGACCCACGGCCAGAATAGCCTGACTTCAATGCATTCTTTTTTTAAACAGCTCAATGGCCTGATCGCGCATTTCTTCTGGTTTCATGAATTCACCACGTAAAGTTTTATTGGTTCAAGCTCTCTGTTATTCCTTACTACACACACGAATTCGGCCAAACTCCCCGTCAAATCCGGGGATCTTCTCTACCTGTCCAGTTCGCATTCTTTCTATGGCATTTGCCAATCCTGAGACAGAGGAGTGCTTCAAGTCTTCAATTGGCGTCTCAAAAAGGACATTCATTTCAGAACCGAATTCATTGATTATCTGACCATAATTCCTGGCAACTGTTTTAGTCAACGGGCCTACACTTAATATTTCCGAGAGAATTTCAGCAAGTGGTACGGCGGTGATCACAGCAGGTGACGCCTGTGGATACACGGGACTTTGACGATCAGCGAGTTCCATGACTCGAGAGAGAACCCCAACGGTCACTGGACGACCACAGACAGGGCAGATATTATTGAATGTCCTGCTTTGCTCCGGAGAACAGGAAAAGGCACACTTGCGATGACCATCATGATGGTACTTCCCCTCTTCGGGATAAAATTCCAGAGTGGCCAGAAACCGCTGATTGCCTTTTTCGTCCTGTGGATAACGAATGGCCTGACGAAGTCCGAAATAATTAAAATCCGTATGAAACAGATTCGCCTCACGGCAAAGCTTTCCAGGTGAATGACAGTCGGAATTGGAAATCAGCGTGAATCGGTCAAGGCTTGAAATCAACCGGTTCATGGCAGGGTCAGAGGACAGTCCAGTCTCCAGGGCAAAGATATGGGGAGTCAGATCGCCAAAGCAATCCTCAATATGATCAAAGCCGGACTTGGAACCAAAGAGCGAAAACCAGGGTGTCCAGATATGGGCCGGAACCAGAAATCCTTCAGGAGCCTGTTCGAGAACGATTTCAAGGAGATCACGGGCATCGAGTCCCAGAATTGGCCTGCCGTCGGCTTGCAGATTTCCAATCTGAGCCAGCACCGTATTGATGCGCCTGGCTGATTCAAGGTCAGGGACAATAATAATACAGTGAATCTTGCGTACCTGTCCCCCCCGCTTGTAAATACAACTGACCTCAGCCGAGAGAACAAAACGGACAGGAATATGGGCAGGACTCAGATCCGGCACCAAAGGAACGGCAGTATCAGGTGTTAAGCCGGATCGCAACCGAAAAAAACCCGTCTCAGCCTCTACAAGGCATTCTTCCAACTCAGCAAACCACTCAGGATGGGTAAAATCACCACATCCCAGTACATGAACACCTTTAATTTGTGCCCAGGCGGCAAGCGATCTGATATTGGAGGCTTTACTCGTTGCCCGCGAGTAATGTGAATGAATATGGAGGTCTGCTACAAATCTCATCCATTCAAGAACTGCTCAGCCCTTTCAACTTCTTTGCGACTTCCTATTACAAGGGGGACGCGTTCATGAAGGGTCGTGGGCTTAATATCAAGAATTCGGGTGCCATCATCTGTCAGGGCCAGCCCGCCAGCCTGTTCCGCCAGAAAAGCCATGGGGGATGCCTCGTAAAGCAAACGCAATTTGCCATAGGGTTTTTCGGGATTTTTTGAATCACACGGGTAGAGAAAGATACCGCCAACAATCAAATTCCGGTGAAAATCAGCCACCAGAGAACCAATATAACGAGCACTGTAAGGACGACCCGATGCCTCATCAATGGTCTTCAGGTAATCCACATAACTGCGCATTTCAGGCTTCCAGTAATTGTAATTTCCTTCATTAACCGAGAAATATTTACTTTCTTCCGGAACACGAATGGACTCATGGGAAAGAAAAAATTCACCAACACTGGGATCAAGCGTAAACCCATGCACTCCTTCACCTGTGCTATAAACCAGCATGGTCGATGATCCGTAGATCATGTACCCCGCTGCCACCAGTTCGTTACCCGGTTGCAGAAGATCGTCAATATCCCCCTGCCCGGATGAACTGATTCGGCGATGGATGGAAAAAATTGTCCCGATACTCACGTTGACATCAATGTTGGATGATCCGTCCAAAGGATCAAAGGCCAGAGTATATTTCCCTTCGCAACCTTCCTGAACAGGAATGATTCCATCTTCTTCCTCTGATGTCATCACGCAGATATACCCACTCTGTGCCATGCGACGTTTGATGGTATTATTGGAAAACTCATCAAGCTTTTGAACCTCTTCACCCTGTATATTCGTCTTACCCGAGACGCCAAGCGCATCTGCCAGACCTGCCATGTTGACTTCGGCCGAGATTGTCTTTGCAGCCACTATCAGTTCAGTGAGCAAACCGGACAACTCGCCAGTGGCTTCGTTGTGCAGCGACTGGCTATCCATGATCTGACGGTGAACTGTGATTCCCAAAGGTCGCTTCATTCTCATTTCTCCGATATATAATTACGTGTGCCCGAATATCCCGGGGCAATTTTATTGACTTCCTGTTTCCTCTTGGGCCAACAGCTCTCAGATTCCAGTCTTGCGCCAGCGACGAATAAACTCAATCAACGTTCGCACGCCAACCCCGGAAGGCCCTTGGGGAACATATGATTTCTCGGTATAATTCCAGGCAGTCCCGGCAATGTCCAGATGCGCCCAGGGTGTATCACCAACGAATTTTTCAAGATATGCAGCGGCAGTGATTGTTCCGGCACCCGGACCACCAGTATTCTTGATATCGGCCACTTTTGACTCGATCTGTTTTGAGTATTGGGAACCCAGCGGCAGACGCCACAAGGGTTCTCCACACCGTTTGCCAGCGCGCAGGAGCCGCTTAACCAATTCGTCATTATTGCCAAGCAAACCTGTATAATGATGTCCAAGACCAACAATGACAGCACCAGTCAGTGTTGCCAGATCAACAACACAATCAGGTTTGAATTTCTTGATACCGTAGGCCATGGCATCGGCCAGAATCAGTCTTCCTTCTGCATCAGTGTTGACCACCTCTGATGTTATGCCATTATAATGGGTAATAATATCACCAGGTTTCAACGCCGCACCACTGGGCATATTATCGGTGGCCGGGACTATGGCAATAACACCAACATCCGGCTGCTCTTCGCCAACGGCTTGCATCATGGCCAGTACAGCTGCACCACCGCACATATCGTACTTCATGTCCTCCATTCCAGCAGAGGGCTTGATGCTCACCCCACCCGAATCAAAGGTCAAACCTTTACCGACCAGCAGCAATGTCTGTGTTTTTTTGGGTGGATTGTATTCAAGGATGACCATTTTGGGCGGTTCGACAGATCCCTGATTGACGGCAAGCAGTCCTCCCATACCCAGATGCTCCATGTCGGCCCGTTCCAGAACAGTACATTGCAGACCATACTGTTCAGCCAAATCACGTCCCACTGCTGCAAAACTTGCGGGAGTCCAGCCGTTCCCCGGTTCATTTGCCATATCACGTGCCTTGCATGCCGCTTGTGCAGACCTGAGACCAGACATCATGTTTTTCCGTACCGTGATGGTTGGGTCATTACTGTAGAGTCGCAGTTCGTTCAACCCGTTATATGATGGTTCATCTTTATCTTCTTTTTTATATTTCAGGAAACGGTAATCCCCGAGAATCACCCCTTCAACTATTGTTTCTGCGACATCACCAGCCTTGATACCGTCAAGCTCAGGCAAACAGACCATGATTTTGTCAGCCTTCACACGCATGGCCTGTGCCGCCACGTGTCCTCCTGCAATACGACATCGTTCACGAAGCTCTGAAGTGCCTAATTTCTTGTCACTCTTGCCAATTCCCAAAAACATGAGACGTTTAACCTTGAAACCTTCGTCCTGGTTTTTATCAGGGTACAAAACAAGGGTCTCCCCAGTCTTTCCCGAAAATTCACCAAGTTTCCCATGGGCTTTGAGCCAGTTATTAATCAGGGGATGGTCAGCCTTGACCTTCCCCTTGGTCGGCTGCTCAAGACAGTAGACCAGCAAGTCACCCTTGAAAGTCTCAGGGTTTTTTCCTGACAACACTAATTTTGTTGCTTCCATGACATCTCCTTTATATACTCGTACATTAAGGATATTAAATCAGCACAGAGTGTCTCTGTACAAATATTTTTTCACATAACCTAACCACAAAATTCACATATAATCCAAGATTAATACCATTAAAGCTGATTTTTAATCCATGAATAATTCATTCCATCTCACCATACAGAAAATTCTTCATTTTAAGCCCCGACAGATCCGTCCAATCGTCCTCAAGCCCCATATTGGTACAATAAAAATATCCATAAACAATGACTAGTGCGCTTTTCACATGATCGCCCATACACCGGGCAGAGTGAATGAGTACAATGATTTCTGTAAGTTCCAGCCAGTACTCTTCCATCTCCGGCCCGAATCAACAGTACGTATCATTGCATCTAACTGACGTTAAATAACAACAACACAACCCAATGGTCTCCACTCTCGTTCTTTCTATTATCCTGGCAATTGCAGTCTCTGCTTTTTGCTCACTCCTTGAAGCTGTCCTTTACTCAGTTTCCCCCAGCCAAATTGAGATGCTGAGAAAGGCCGGCTACAAAAGCGCCGACACTCTGGCAAAACTGCGCAGTGATATTGAAAAACCAATCACCGCCATTCTGACTCTCAACACCATTGCCCATACAGTTGGTGCGGCCATTGCCGGTGCAGCAGCAGTTGTCGTTTTCGGTGACAAAAACCTGGCATTGTTTTCGGTGATTTTCACCCTGGCTATTCTATTTCTCTCCGAAATCCTTCCAAAAACCGTGGGGGTCAACTTTGCACCAAGACTTGCGCCTTATATTGCCCGACCGCTCATGGTGATGATTATTCTCCTTAAGCCAATCATCTGGCTCTGCCAACTGGTTACGAAACTCATTCCACAACAGGAAAACCGAGATATGTTCTCGGCAGAAGAACTCAAGACCATCGCCACTCTGTCACATAAATCAGGTGAAATTGAGGCGCATCAGGAAACAGTCATTAAAAACATCTTGGTCCTCAACGACAAGATGGCAAGTGATGTAATGACCCCGCGCACAGTCACTTTTTCACTCGATGAAAACCTGACTGTGGCACAAGCCATGGAAACCGAAAAACAGCTCTCAAGCCACAGCCGCGTACCTTTATACAGCAAGGCTCCGGATAATATCACTGGAATCATCATGCGCAAAGACGTCTTGCTGGCAGCCGCTCACCAAAAAAACAAACTGAAACTTTCAAGTCTTAGAAGAACAGTTCATTTTGTGGCTGAAACTGCGCCCCTCAATCGAATTCTGGTTGATTTTTTTGATCGCCAGCAGCATCTTTTCGTGGTTGTTGATGAATATGGATCCATGATCGGAATTATTTCCATGGAGGACATCCTAGAAGAGATCATCGGTCGTGAAATCATGGATGAATCCGACGAGACCCGAGACATGCGCGAGTTGGCCCGCAAACAAAAAAGGACTCCAATCAGCTTGTGAAAACAGTACGTTACAACTTCCACTCAAGTTTACGATTCCCACTCAAGCAATTATTACTCCTGATTGTATTGATGTTCAGCAGTGGCTGTGCACTCAACCCTCCGCCCCCCCTTCCCCAGAGTCCGCCAACTTTCCCCAATCATTGGAGCGCCCCACACCAGAGAGAGGCCGTTGGTGGTGATTGGTTCTTGCCAGGCCAACATGACTTGCTCCAACGCCTGATCCTTGAGGGCCTGACAAACAACCCCCAGCTTCAGTCCAAGCTGTCTGAAGCCCGGGCAGCTGTACAGCAGGCCGTTACAGTTGGTGCCGTTGCCCTGCCAAGACTTTCCTCTTTCCTGGGTGTTCAGCGTAATGATAACGGCAGCAGTATCACCTCCAAGGGTACCCTCTCTCTTGACTTTCTGTGGGAGGTAGACCTGTTCGACAAATTAGACGATCAAACCAGGGCCGCAGTCCTTGCAGCCGAGATATCATTTTCCGATTATGAACATGCACGCCTACAACTGGCAGCCAGTATCAGTAAAGCCTGGTTCACCCTTCTGGAGTTCAGGGAGCAAATTCAGCTGATCAGCGAGCGAAAGGTCAATCTCCAAAAGAATCTTGCCCTGATTGAGGATAGCTACCACTTGGGCCTCAAACAACCCCTGGACCTTTATCTGGCCCGTTCTGATCTTGCCGCAACTGAGGCAAGATCAGAACAGTCCCGGCAGGAATTTCGTCAGGGAGTGCTTGAGCTGGAACAGCTTTTGGGCCGTTATCCCCATGGCACTTTACAGACTGAGAGCGCTCTGCCTCGCAAATTCCTGCCTATCCCCCCGGGAATTCCCGCAGATGTATTAAGCAACCGCCCCGACATCAAAACAGCCGGGCTTGCACTTGAGGCCGCCAACCTCACGACCCGAGCTGCCTGGAAAAACCGTTTTCCCAGTTTCAGCCTCACCGGCAGTTTGGGCACGAGCAGTAACACCTTGAAAGATCTGCTCAGCAGCAAAACTGCTGCCTGGTCTCTTTTGGCTGGTATGGTTGTGCCTGTTATTGATGGTGGCCGCCTCAAAGCCCTGCAGGAGCAACAGACACAAACTGCTCACACCAAAAGCTCACTTTATCGTCATACTGTTATCCTGGCATTTACTGAAGTGGAAAATCTTCTCAATGATGCCGAGCACCTGCGCCTGCGCCATGACCATCTGGAACAAGCCGTTCATCATGCCCAGCTGGCCGAAGAATTAGCTCTCGACCAATACTATCAAGGCCTGGTTCATTATGTCACCGTACTTGAATCACAACGCCGAACGTTTGATGCTCGCAACAGCCTGTTGACCATTGCTGGTGAACGAGTCCGCAACCGCATTGATCTACTGGCCGCCCTCGGAGCATTTCCAGTTCCCTTTCACGACTGAAAATTATGACGACACATACTCCCGCGCCGCAACACTCCCCGCATCCCAAGAGAACCGGCTTGTTTTTAAAGGTTCTTCTACCAGTCCTGATTCTCATGGTTGCCCTTGTGACCGCTCTCATCATCTTCAGCAATCCGCCAGCGGCTCTGCAACAACCTGAACCCAAGCGCGTGATTCTCAGCGTTGAGACACTGACCCTGCAGCCCGTATCACATCAAGCTGAGATTGTTACATATGGCACAGTCCAGGCGCAGAACCAGGGCGCACTGGTCAGTCAGATCAGTGGTGTGATCATTCAACTGGGTGACAACACCCAACCAGGTGCTTTTTTCCAAAAGGGCGAACTGCTCTTCAAACTGGACGATCGGGATTATCGATCATCTTTAAAAATGGCTAAAGCCGCTCTCTATACGGCCCAGGCCAAGTTAATTGAAGAGCAGGCCCGTAGCCTGCAAGCCGAAAAAGACTGGCAACGCATGGGGAGTGACCGTGAACCAAACGCCCTTGTTTTGCGAAAACCCTACCTTAAAGCTGCTGAGGCCGGTGTTCTGGACGCCGAGGCACGACTGGAAAAAGCACAACTGGATCTTGAACGGACCAATATTTTTGCCCCTTATGCGGGGCGGGTTCTGGACAAACATGTTGATATCGGTCAATTCGTCAACGTTGGGTCGCCACTCATTGAAATTCACGCCTCGGACAGACTGGAAGTTCGATTACCCCTCAACAACCGCCAACTCCAGTTGATCGATCTGGGGTCAGCCGGCCCTGGTTCCGGCAGCTCTACAGAGCCCGTCCGGGTCACAATCGAGACATTACACGAATCTCACGGCTTTCCTGGCTGGCAGGGACGAATCATCCGTTCCGAGGCGCAGGTTGACAGCAAAAATCAGCAACTCATCGCAGTAGCTGAAATAAACGACTCTCGCACACGCCCCATTGCCATTGGTGAGTTTGTCAAATCAACCATATACGGCAGACAATTTGATCAGGTATTCGTCATTCCGGCCCATACACTGTATTCCAACGACCAGGTTCTTCTCCTGACTGACGGGAAAATCGTACGCCGTAAGGTTTCGGTCATTCAGCGAGGCACAGAGCGCAGCATTGTCAATGGCAGTTTGACAGCCGGCGAGGAACTGATCATCACCCCATTGGGCAGTGTGGTGAGCGGAACCCAGGCCCGACACATCTCCGAAGAATCACAAAAGCCTCAAAAATCAAAAAACACACCTGGCAAAAACAAAAAACCGCTGATGGATCCAGAAAAGGTTTCGGTCAAGGGAGCAAGGAGTAATGCATAAAGCCATCGAATGGTTTGCCCGCAACCATGTGGCCGCCAACCTCCTCATGCTGCTCATTATTTTTATGGGCCTCCGTTCGGCCCTGGTCCATGTTCCCCTCGAGGTCTTTCCCACTTATGAACTCGATATCATCACAGCCAAGGTCAACCTGCCCGGCGCAACCCCGGAGGAGGCCGAAGAGTCTCTGGCTATCCGGATCGAAGAGGCCGTCTATGATTTAGACGGGATTGAGGAGATCACCTCGGTCTCCCGTGAAGGTGGCACCACTGTCTCCATCGAGGTTATGAAGAATCATGATCTTCGTGATCTCATGAGTGACATCAAAACCCGGGTCGATGCAATCAACACCTTTCCCGCTGATGCCGAACGTCCGGTGGTGAGCCAGGCACAACGGAACAGGGAGGTGATCAGTGTCACGGTATCCGGCCCCTTATCCGAAAAGGAGCTGCGTACCCTTGGCACTGAAGTACGAGAAGAGATACTGGCACTGGACGGAATCACTCAGGTGTATCTCGAATCGGTCCGTCCCTTCGAGATTTCCATTGAGATTTCCGAGCAGGTCCTGCGCCGGTACCAACTGACTATGGGTCAGGTGGCCCAGGCCATCGAAAGTCATTCTCTCGATCTTTCCGGCGGAATGCTTCGCACCAGGGGTGGTGAAATTCTGATCCGAACCAAAAGCCAGGCCTACACGATCGAGGATTTTGCGGCCATTCCAGTACGCAGTGAAACCGACGGTACGCGAATCAAACTTGGCGATATTGCCAATATTCAGGATACCTTTGACCAATCCCCCATTAATGTCCGCTTTAATGGCAAGAACGCAATCCTGATCGAAGTCTATCGAATTGGCGCGCAGAATGCCATTACCGTAGCCAACACAGTCAAAGAGTATGTCTTACAAAAACAGGAATCCCTGCCGGATCAGGTCGTGATCCATACCTGGCGCGACCGCTCGCTCGTTGTCAAGGCCCGCCTCCAGACTCTGGGGAACAGTGCACTGCAAGGCGGTATTCTGGTGGCATTACTCCTCTCTCTGTTTCTTCGCCCTGCCATTGCCTTCTGGGTGTGTGTTGGCATCCCCATTAGTTTTCTGGGCGGGTTCTGGATTATGGCTCTGCAAAATGTGACCCTTAATTTAATCTCACTCTTTGCCTTTATCACGGTTTTAGGAATTGTAGTGGATGATGCCATTGTCACAGGTGAAAATATATACTTTCATCTTCAGCAGGGTGAGCCACCCCAGGAAGCTGTCATTATCGGCACCAGAGAGGTTGCCGTACCTGTCACCTTCGGTATTCTTACGACCATGGTCGCCTTCTACCCTCTAATGAGTATAGACGGTGTACGCGGTCAGATATTCGCCCAGATTCCGGCCATCGTCATCCCCGTCCTCTTTTTCTCGCTGGTTGAGTCAAAACTCATTTTGCCTTCACATCTTAAACATGTCAAACAAAGGAAAGACTCTGAACTTGGGCCGCTTTCCCGACTGCAGAAACGAATCGCCGATGGTTTTGAACAGGCCATTATCCGCTTTTACAAACCCCTTCTGCAACGTTGTCTCAAGGTTCCTGCCATTCCCATGGCCCTTGCCACCGGTCTGTTGATCATTATTCTGGCACTTATTCTTGGGGGCTGGACACGTTTTGTGTTTTTCCCGAAGATCCCCAGTGAATTGGTCCGAGCCACACTGGTCATGCCCACAGGAACCTCTTTTGAAATAACTGACCGTGCCATCGACCATATGGTCTCTCAAGCACAAATTCTCAAGAAGAAGTATAGCGATCCCAACAGCGGCGAGAGTGTCATTGTGAACATACTCGCTACCACCGGCTCAGCAGGTGGACGTGCCAGCGGTATGAGCCATATCGGACGTGTACTCATGGAACTGCAGCCCCCGGAAACCCGGGTTATTGATGTCACGAGTAAAAAGCTGGTCAAGGAATGGCGAAAAATGATTGGTACCATCCCGGGCATGGAGAGTATGACCATGCGGGCTGAATTCGGTCGGGGAGGATCACCCATTGATGTTCAGTTGACCGGCACCGACTTCCGACAACTCCGTGAAATAGCCGATCTGATCAAGAAACAACTTGTTCTGTACCCGGAAGTTTTTGATATCGAAGACTCCCTGGCCAAAGGTAAACAGGAGTTGCAATTACACCTGCTCCCTCAGGGTGAGGCTTTGGGGCTCTCGCAAGCTGACCTGGCTCTCCAGGTCCGACATGCTTTTTTCGGTTATGAAGTCCAGCGCATTTTGCGGGGCCGTGATGATGTCCGCGTCTTCCTCCGCTATACTGAGGAAGAACGTAGTTCCCTTTCCACGCTGGACAACCTTCTTATTCGCACGGCTGATAATCGTGAAATACCGTTTCTTGAAGTGGCAGCCCTCACACCCGGCCAAAGTCCATCGGAAATCCGCCGTATTGCCCAGCGCAGAGCCCTGAACGTTACAGCAGACCTTGACAAGCAAAATTCTGATATCGAGGCCATCAAGAGAAGTCTCACTGAATTCATGGACAACATTCTTCCGCGCTACCCCGGAATCACCTACAGCCTTGAAGGCGAAGCCAAAGAACAACGTCAGAGTTTCAGCGGACTCAAGAGCGGCATCGTTCTGGTCCTGTTTGTCATCTACGGCCTTCTGGCAATCCCCTTCCGCTCCTACTGGCAGCCTTTTATCGTCATCTCCATGATTCCTTTTGGCGCTATCGGTGCAGTAATCGGTCATTGGATCATGGGCATCCCCCTGACGATCATGAGTCTCATGGGAATGCTGGCGCTCACAGGAGTGGTGGTGAACGACAGCCTTGTACTGGTTGATTATATCAACCGGCAAAGACGTGAGGGCCAGGCTCTGATGACCGCAGTGCGCAGGGCTGGCGTGGCCCGTTTTCGAGCTGTTCTCCTGACCTCCCTGACTACATTTGCAGGACTGACACCGTTAATCTTCGAAAAATCCACCCAGGCTCAATTTCTTATTCCAATGGCCATTTCACTGGGTTTCGGGATCATTTTCGCCACTTTTTTCACTCTGCTTCTCCTGCCGGTCACGTATCTGCTCTTTGCCAGAACAGGGATGTGGGTACGCGGTCAACAGATACAATGATTTCGAGTGTGCTTGAGTAACACTTCGCTTTTTAAGAAATAAAGATGAAAAATAAAACAGAAAGATGGGAATTAATTCCATGGAGTTGAAAGAACTGGGTCTGGATCAATGGTTCACAAGCCGGGCCCAACAGCTGTGTGATCCAACGCACCGAATTGCCCGCATAACCGTGGTTGATCGTGGCTGGTTTATGGTCAGAAATGAACTGGGGGAATTAGCGGTACAGGCAACAGGCAAGTTCATGTACACGGTCAAATCATCAAGCGACATGCCCTGTGTCGGTGATTGGGTTTGTGTGGACTACCACGATTCTGAAGGTTCGGCGAGCATCCATGCGCTGCTGCCACGAAAGTCATTTTTGCGGAGAAAATCTGCAGGGAAAACTATTGCCTACCAGATGATCGCAGCAAATATTGATCTGGTCTTCATTGTTCAATCCTGTCACTACGATTTCAATGTGAGCAGGCTTGAGCGTTATCTGGTCATGGCAAACGACGGTCATGTTGAGCCATTAATCGTGTTAACCAAGACAGATCTGGTCAGTGAGGCAGCATTGAAACAGCTGATTTCTGAAATCCGTGAAGCCGGAATTACCACCCGTATTATTGCAGTGAGCAATGTAACCGGAGCTGGGCTGGACCAGGTGAAGGAGTCCATGTTTCCTGCAAAGACATACTGTCTCGTTGGCTCTTCCGGAGTCGGCAAGTCAACACTCATCAACCAGCTCACCGGCTGCGATCGGTTAAAAACAAGGACCGTCAGCAGTACCGGAGAAGGACGCCATACGACCGTGCGGCGCCAGCTCATTGTTCTTGATCATGGGGCAATGTTAATCGACACACCAGGAATGCGAGAGGTTGGTATTCTGAGGGCAAGCGAGGAAGTGGAAGAGAATTTCGATGATATCCGGGAAATATCCATGAATTGCCGCTTCAGTAATTGCAGGCATCTCATGGAACCTGGGTGTGCCGTTCTCAAGGCTCTGAAAGAGGGTACGCTCCAGCAGGAACATTATCAGAATTATTTAAAACTGAAATCCGAATCAGCATCACATAATCGGGCACACACTGACAAACGGAGAAAAACCAACACAACAGGCAAAAACGGTCATATATTCATGAAACGAAAGAGCAAAAACAGAAAATAACACCACTGATTTTTCTCCACACTAATCTCTGATTCAAAAGACCACTGTGGTGTTTTCCCCACACAAGAATCCCCCGTAACACCCTCCCCCTTCAATAAAGTACCGCAAAAAGATAAACACCCTAACCATTCATATTTTTTTGTGCCATACTCTTTGTATAAATCTGGGTTGATGAGCATGACTTGCGGAGTTGTCTTGCATCATGCAACAGGGCAGATACAGAAAAAATATTTTCCATACTTATCCAAGATTCTATGGCTCCTGCTAAGCACATACTGCCCATACTTCCTGTCATCAGATTTATTCCTCATCATAAGGAACCAACATGAACCACATTCACGTTGTTGCCATCCGCAAACCACTCCTTATTTCTGTGTGCCTGGCGTTGCTCATAGCCCTGAGTTTATTCTCTTATTTCCTGTACTCTCAATGGCAAAACCAGCTCGAACGGAAAATCACCAACAAGAAACAGAGAATAGAAAAAATTATTAATCTGCAGCTGAAGGTACAGGCACGGGAACTCAGACTTGCAATACAGCATATCATCCAGGGAAAAAATCTGGAACAGGCCTTTCTCATGCGGGATCGCCAGAATCTGCTGGATATTGCCTCCCCCCTATACAATCACATGCTGGAAGAACATGATATCAGTCATTTCTACTTTATCGATCTGGACCAGACCAGTTTTCTGCGCGTTCACCACCCGGATCGTTACGGTGATCTGATCAGCCGACACACTCTTGACCAGGCAATCAAGACCGGAACCGCGGCCTCAGGCATTGAGCTTGGGCCATTTGGCACCTTTACTCACAGCTACGTCACCCCTTGGCTTATCAAAGGACAGCTGGCTGGTTATCTCGAAGTCGGTAAGGACGTCAAATCACTGGCCACCGATCTCAAAAAAATCCTGAACGAAGACTTTCTCTTCCTGGTCAACAAAACATATCTTGACAAGAATAAATGGACAGAAGGTCTGAAAATACTTGACCAGAAAGGTCAATGGGACAACCTGACAGATTATATCATCACTGAACAGACCATTAAACAACTGCCGCCTGAGTCCCTGGCTGACATCGACTTCGGTTTGAACCTCACGAATAACACATCCTTTCATATCAAATCGGATAACACTGACTATCTGGCCAATAGCCTCCCCCTGAATGATGCCAGTCGAACCGTGGTTGGCCAGATCTTAATCCTTCTGGATTATTCCATTGATCGATCCTCACTCAGACAGATATTTCAGCTCATTGCAACATTTACCTTTATCGGTCTTTTAATTGCCATCGCCACCTCCCTGTTCATCGGTCGACAGCAGAAACAGTTACAGGCAACCTACACCAAGCTTCAAGACGAAATTGAGGTCCGCAAAAAGACAGAAGAAGACCTGAAAGAGTATGAAGAGCATCTGGAACATCAGGTCGCCATACGCACCGCAACCCTTGACCAAAGTTACAAACAGTTGGAGATCGCTAAACAGGAATGGGAACAGTGTTTTGATGCCATGGAGGATATTGTCACGATCCAGGATATGGACATGACCATTATTCGGGCAAACAAATCTGCACACAATTTCTTTAATCTCAGCCTGGGACAACTGGTCGGTGCGAAATGCCATGCACTGTTTCGCGGACAAAAGCATCCCTGCGACGACTGCCCACTCCTTAGAAGCATCAGTGATGGACAACAACACAAGGGAATAATCACTCACCAACATCTGGACACAATCTTTCAAATCTCATCAGGTATAATTTATGACTCTGATATGAATTTTCAATACCTGGTTCATGTGGCCCAGGATATTACTGGCAGGAGAAAACTTGAAGATGAACTGTCACAGAAACGGAAGATGGATGCCTTAGGCACACTGGCCGGAGGAATCGCCCACGATTTCAATAATATCCTCACGGCGATCCTCGGCTTCACCCAGTTGTCCATTTATGGGAGTAAAAAAGGTTTAGACGTCAGCGAACACCTCCAGGAAGTACTGAACGCCAGCCGTCAAGCCCAGGATCTGGTCAAGCAGATTCTTACATTCAGTCGTAAGTCTGATAACAGTGCAGCCCAGAACATCGAACCACACCTTGTTGTCCAGGAATCACTCAAACTGTTGCGGGCCTCATTTCCCAAAAGTATTGAGATAATCGAGGACGTTGATCCTGCCTGTGGTATGATCACTGCAGAACAAATAAAAATCCAACAGGTTGTTGTCAATCTATGTACCAATGCACTCCATGCCATGGAGGGCACCAAGGGAGTACTGCAAGTGGGTCTCAGGCAGACCCTGCTTGGAGAGAGTGACCTCATTGGACACCCCGACCTGTCCCCCGGGCATTACATTGAACTGCTGGTCAGTGACAATGGCTGCGGTATAGACCCAAGGACCCTGGAGCATATATTTGAGCCCTTCTTTACCACTAAGGAATCCGGCAAGGGCACAGGACTGGGACTGTCCACCACACATGGTATTGTCAAGGAATGCGGGGGCATGATCAAGGTTGACAGTGTACCCGGTCAAGGTACGACATTTCGCATTTTCTTCCCGGTCCTGCAAAACGATTCAGAACAGAGCAGTTCTCTGCCAGAGGAGAACTAACGTACCGCATACGAACGCATTCTGATTATTGATGATGAACGTTAACCCACGATAAATGTCTGATCAGAAACGAACAGAAAGATTAATTCAAAAAAAAACGAACCGGGAATGTAAAACCAGAAGACGAAGGGAGCTGAGAACAGGGGGAAAGTTAACAGCCGAATAGATGCTGCTCACAAAGATAGGTATGCACTCTGGGTGGTATAAGGCCCTGAACAGATTGTCGGCTTGCCAGGCGCTGACGAATCAGGGAGGAGGATATATCAGGTGGTACATCTGAGGGTAAGAAAATCATACGCTCAGTACGGGGATCATACAGATCCCGTCCCAGATCTTCATAGCTCAGTTTTTGAGCAAGAGTCCGTATCTGGTCCTGAATCAGCTGACCACGTCCACAAACAATCCAATGGACCGCCGATAATACCTGATCGCACGATTTCCAGGTTTGAATCTCCAGAAAGGCATCTGCACCAATGATAAAATAGAACTCAGTTGATTTCCCCTGTTGCTCCTGAAGATAGTTCAACGTGTCGATGGTATAAGAAGGAACGGGAAGTCCTGCCTCAACCCTTGAAAGCTGAAACTCTGGATAGTCAAACAGAGCCAACTCAATCATCTGTGCCCGATGAGCAAATGAGGTTAACGTCTCATCGTCTTTATGGGGGGGGATAACTGCCGGCTGGAACCAGACTTCATCAAGAACACAGTACTCACGAGCGACACGAGCCAGATGCAGATGGCCGTTATGGACTGGATCAAATGTTCCACCCAACAGACCAACCTTCCGCATCATTCCCGAACCTGACCGTCACCAAATACCACAAACTTACGTGTGGTCAACTCTTCAAGGCCCATGGGGCCGTAGGCATGCAACTTGGTGGTGCTGATCCCGATCTCGGTTCCCAGGCCCAATTGCCCGCCATCATTGAAACGAGTCGAGGCGTTGATCATCACGGCCGAGGCATCAACCTCAGCCATGAAACGTCGTGCCCGGGTGTAATTCTCGGTGAGTATCACGTCGGTATGCTGTGATCCGTGAATTTCAATATATTCAATGGCCTCTTCCATAGAGTCTACAACTTTGACACAGAGTATAAGACCCAGGAATTCACTCCCCCAGTCATCATCTGTGGCCGGAACGATTCCGGAAACCAGCCGCACACTCTCAGGACAACCGCGCAGCTCAACACCGGCCCCATGGAGCTCGGCAGCCAAAGAAGGCAGACACCGGGCAGCTATGTCGCGATGAATGAGCAGCCCCTCCAGGGCATTACAGACTCCGGGTCGTTGAACCTTTGAATTGAGCACTATGGGGTTAATCTTGCTCAGATCGGCAGATGAGTCAACATAGATATGGCAGACCCCCTTGTAATGCTTCAGTACGGGGATACGGGAATTTTCTGCGACAAAGCGAATCAACCCCTCTCCTCCTCGAGGAATAATCAGGTCAATATGTTCTTCCTGAGCGAGCATGATGGTTACGGCATCACGATCGGTAACAGGTATAACCTGAATGGCATCAGAATTGATCCCCCGCCCGGCCAGAGCCTCCTGCAGAATAGAGGCCAGAACAAGATTGGAGTGTATTGCCTCTGAACCACCGCGGAGAATCACCGCGTTTCCAGCTTTCAGGCACAGAACGGCCGCATCCACTGTGACATTGGGCCGGGACTCATAAATCATACCAATCACCCCAAGGGGCACTCTCATGCGGCCCACATCAAGACCATTGGGGCGTTTGGCCATCTGAGAGATTTCGCCCACGGGATCAGGCAAGGCCGTCACCTCGGCAAGACCCTGAATCATCGAGTCGATTACTTTATCGCTCAATTCCAGTCGATCAAGCATGGCGGCAGAAAGCCCCTTTGCACGGCCATTCGCCAGATCTTTCCCATTTTCCACCTGGATCAGGGACCGCCTCTCATCAAGAAGCCGAGACATATCCTGCAAGACAGCATTTTTGGCTGCAGTGGAAAGGGACGCAAGTTTTCGTGACGCCTTTCTGGCTCTCACGGCCATCTCTTTGATCATTTTGGTCAGGTCATCAGGAGTTGACATGGATATTCCTTCAGGTAATTAGCGTGCAGACTAGACAAGTTACAGGCTAGAGCAGAACAAGATTATCACGATGAACAACTTCATCGCTGTCCTTGAATCCGAGAAGCCGCATAATTTCAGTGCTGCGCCGCTGTTTGATTTTGTTAATATCAGTTGACTTATAATTGACCAGACCAGCAGCTATCAATTTATGATCCAACCCCACGCAATGAACAGGCTCACCTACGCCAAAACTGCCCTCAACAGCTACAATCCCGGAAGGCAGAAGGCTTTTACCGCCATTCGTTAACGCATGACGCGCTCCATCATCCAGGACTAGAAAACCCTTGGGACGAAGGATATAACCAATCCAGTGCTTACGCTGCTGAATTTTTTCTTTGGCGGGCAGAAAAAAGGTACCAATCATCTCACCACTGAACAGTTTTGAAAGAATACTGTCCTCACGGCCAGGGCCGATAAAAGAGCTGCCACCGCAACTGGAAACCATCTTGGCGGCTCTGATCTTGGTCTGCATCCCTCCCGTGCCAAGGGCGCTTTTGACATTGCCCGCCATGGATTCAATCTCAGGAGTGACTTCAGAAACGGTATAAACGGGACTGGCATCAGGGTCTGAGTGCGGGTTACCAGTATACAGGCACTCCACATCGGTGAGGCAGATAAACATATCAGCTTCAATCATATTGGCAATCATCGCACCCAGGGTGTCGTTATCGCCAAAGCGGAGTTCTTCAACACAGACCGTATCATTCTCGTTTATAATGGGAATGACACCAAACTGGAACAAGGTCAGAATTGTGTTACGAACATTGAGGTATCGATTCCGTTCGGCAAGATCGGAATGAGTAAGCAGGACTTGAGCGATGGTTTGACCGTACTGCGAAAATGCCTGATCATAGGTGTGCATCAGGCATGACTGACCGATGGCGGCCAATGCCTGTTTTTCACGAATCGAGGTAATCACATGATCACCAAAGACTTTTTTCTTCCGCCCAGCAGCCACAGCACCGGAGGAAACCAAAATAACCTCTCGACCAGTGTCGCGAAGAAAGGACAGATCACGGGCGATATTATCAACAACCCGCTGGTTCATCCCCTTTTCATCGGTGAGTATGGCACTCCCCACCTTGATTACTACACGTTTGGCCTTATCGAAAAGCGTCTGGCGGTAATAGAGCCCGTCTTCAAGACTGATCTTTTGGGTCATTACGTATCACACCTATCCGGTTACCTGCGGCAACCTGTTCATTCAGTCCTGTTCTGGTTTGCGCAAAACAGTTTCAAGAGTCTTCTGCGTGGATTCCTGACTTGCCCTGGCTGCCAGTTCGTCTTCATGACGCAGATCATCAATGGTGCTCTCAAGAACAGCCTTCACGCCATGGATTCCCTCTCCTGTCAAGCCGGAAATAGTCAGGGTCTGCTGGCCAAGGTCAGCAAAATAGCCCTCGAGCTTCTGGAGTTCTTCAGGTTCAAGCAAATCTTTTTTATTCAATACCAGAAACTGGGTTCTGTCAACCAAATCAGCTTGATACGCACGTAATTCATTCTCAATAATCTGAAAATCTTCAGACACTGTTTCAGACGAGATATCTATCACATGAAGGAGAATGCGAGTTCGCTCCACATGGCGAAGAAAAGTATGGCCCAGACCAACACCCTCATGTGCCCCCTCAACAAGACCAGGTATGTCGGCGATAATGCATGGTTCTTGGTGTTTGAAGTTCAAAACCCCAAGCTGAGGCTCAAGTGTTGTAAAAGGGTAAGGTGCAATTTTTGGATTAGCAGCCGAAAGTTGCGAAAGCAAGGTAGACTTGCCGGCATTGGGCAGACCAACCAGACCGATATCAGCGATCAGTTTCAATTCAATGCGCAACCAGTGCTCATCGCCAAGTTTACCTTTTGTCGCAAAACGAGGTGTGCGGTTGGTACTGCTTGAAAAGTGCGGATTTCCCATACCACCCTTCCCCCCCCGAGCGGCGACATAAGTATCGCCTTCATCACAAAGATCAGCCAGGACCCTTCCAGACTCACTATCCTTAATCACGGAACCGATCGCTCGCAGAAATTATGATCAAGCAAAAGCATATTACGAGCAAGCGTTAGTTGTGGACCCTG
>JACNLK010000056.1 GCA_014381505.1 Candidatus Desulfatifera sulfidica
TTTATTACGATCAGGGGTGCCTGTTAGAGCCGTTCAACTTTTTTACGAATGAACCGAAATTTTTTATCTTCATGTTGAACAATTTTGTGTTAGTTTTATCAAAAGTTCAACAAAAAGCTTAAACAGCCTACTCGAGAACGATTCACCCGACAATTATTTTCTCGATTGAATTCTACACAGCTTGTCCTGGACATGATGGCTGGATTATGAGCATGAAAAAACTCCTTCTTCTCATATCGCTCCTCCTCTGCCTGGCTCATCCAGGTCTGGCAGCCGAGATAGTGGTGCTCAAAAGCAGCGATATTGCGCCCTATGCGCAGGTCGCCGCTGGCTTTGAGAAGGAGTTTCAGCTACAAATGCCGGCCTTAGGTCTGAAGGCCATTGCCCCCCATCGTTTCCACGAAGTTGTCCTCGATAATCAGGAAGGCAGGAAAAAGCTACAGGCCCTTGTGGACTCCTCCCATGCTGATCTCATCTTGGCCCTGGGCAAGAAGGCCCTGGGCACAGCTCGCCAATTCACAGAAACCCCAGTGGTATACACCCTGGTGGTTCACCCTGACAAACTGACCGCCGGCTCTACTCATATCACCGGCATCAACCTCACCATCCCGCCGGCCCTCCAATTTTCCGAAGTGAAAAGGATTCTGCCCCAGGTACAACGGGTGGGAGTCCTCTACAATCCCGAGCATTCTGAGGACCTGATCTCCCAGGCGGAAAAGGTCCTGTCGGGGTATCAACTGCATGCTGTGCCGATTCACTCGGCCCAAGAGCTTCCCGCTCTCCTTGACTCCTTGCGCGATAAAATCGACCTGCTTTGGATGATTCCTGATCTCACCACCACCAACAGGAAGACCCTGCCCAGTTACTTTCACTTTTCATTCAAGAATAAAATCCCTGTCCTCACCTTTTCGCAGCGTTACCTGAAACCGGGCGCTGCCCTCGCAACCAGTTTTGATCTTGAAGCCATAGGTCAAAGCGCTGCCGAGCAGGCTTCCCTCATTCTGCGGGGTCGACCGGTGGCAGAGGTGCCTGTACAGCAAGTCCCCCGGCTGAAGACGAAGGTCAATCAGACCATCATGAAAAAGCTCAATCTTTCCATTGCCGGAGGAGGGCAATGAAGATGTCTTCTCTTATACAACGGATGCGGGAAAGTTTCGCGACCCGCATCATTCTCATGCTCATTGTCACCATGGTGGTGATGGCGGCGGTATTTGATTTGTTTCTTATCCGCATGCAGCAGCAATCGTATGAAAAGAATGTTGTCAGCGATGGGACGGCCCAAGCTTCCATCCTGGCCAGATCCGTTCGCCTTGGCATGTTCAGTGAAGACAGGGACGAACTGGCCAGGCAGAGCAACATGCTATTGAACCACAGTGATATTAAAGGGGTCTTTTTGTTCACCCCAATGGGCAAGGAACTTTTCAGCCAGGAGAACGATACCGTACTGAAAAACAAAGAGATAGCATGTAGTCAAACCATCCGAAATGAGATCGAACAGGCAGGCTCTGCGTTTCAGCAGACAGAAGATGTATTTATTTTCTGGCAGCCTGTATTTTTTGATGCTGTGGAGATATCCGCAGAAGCACTCTATTTCACAGAGGAAGAACTTGATACCGGAGAGACAGAGTTTCAACGGGAGATAATCGGCTATGCCGCCTTGATCAAGTCCAAGGAGAGGTTCAAAGAAGAGGTCATTCATATAATCTACCGGACCGGCCTGGCGGTTCTTGTTTTTCTGTTCGCCTCCACTGTTGCCATCTTTGCCGTCATTAGAAAAATGACCAGGCCCTTGAAGACCCTGTTGGCAGAGGTACAGGCCCATGGCGGTCAGGCCAGGGGTAATGACATTGACATGCTGCTTACGACCTACAGCAGGTTATTCAAAGATCTTGAAGAATCATTTAAAACCATTAACACGTTTAAGGAGGGTCTGGAGGATCAAGTTGCTGAACGCACCCGTGAACTGAAGAAGCGCTCCAAAAACCTGGCTGCGACAAACGAAAAACTCAACACCGCCTTACAAGAACTTTCCGCCGCCCAGGATCAACTTGTCCAGTCTGAGAAAATGGCGGCCATGGGCCAGCTGGTGGCCGGTGTTGCCCATGAGATCAATAACACGGTTAACTTTGTCTCCGGGGCCCTGCCCCCTCTAAAACGATCACTGGCTGAGGTCAGACAGGTGATTGAACGCTACCAGCAACTCGATGGATCACCAGCAGACCAACTCTCAGAGAGACTGGCAGAGATTGAAGCCCATAAACGAGAAATCGATTTTGACCAAGTACTCTCCGACATCGAGCTGCTGATTGCTAATATGGAAGAAGGCAGCAGACGCACCACCCGGATTGTCAGGGATCTGCGGATATTCTCCTGGAGCAGCAGGGAGACGTGGGAGGAAATCGATCTCCATACCGCCCTGGAGACCACAATAACCTTTGTTCATGAGGATCTGCGCAGTGGTATAGAGATTCGACGGGAGTATGGCGACATTGTCCCTGTGTCCTGTCAGCTAGGCCGGATGGATCAGGTCTTTCTCAACATCCTGACTAACGGGATGCAGGCCATGAAGGGGCGCGGCACCATGACCATCCGCACCTGGAAGGACGAGGACCATGTCCATATCCGCTTTACAGACACCGGACATGGCATAGCCGGAGAGAATTTATCAAGAATTTTTGATCCCTTTTATACCAGTAAAGATGTGGGTGAGGGCAGCGGCCTGGGCCTGGGGATCTCTTACTCCATTGTCAAACAGCATGGGGGTGAAATCACTGTGGAGAGTAAGGAGGGGATGGGATCTGTTTTTGAAGTCATCCTGCCCATTGCCCAGAACACAACGAAATAACAATATGATTGACGATATTACCGCGGAGCCCTATAGTTCAATTGTTTTTCTAACCAACACATTGGGCAATTATTCTTTTGGGGGTACTCGTGTGCAGAAACTGAAACTTCTTTATGTTGATGATGAACCCGCCAATCTCATCAACTTCAAAATATCCTTTAAAAGTCGCTATGAGGTGCTGACTGCAGATTCTGCCCAGGAGGGACTTGAAATCTTTCAGGCTGATCCGGAGATCGCCCTTGTGATTGCGGATCAACGTATGCCCGATATGAGCGGGATCGCCATGCTCGGTGCCATGCGAAAGATCAATCCCGATGTCGTACGCATTGTCCTGACAGGCTATACCGAGGTGACAGACCTTATTGACGCGATCAATAAGGGAGAGATCTTTCAGTATGTTATCAAACCATGGGATGAAAATGAGTTTTTACAGATCCTCAGTCAGGCAGAGGAGTGCTATCTGCTTACCCGAGAACATAATCGCACATCATCCACATAATCTGTGAGCGGCCTGCAGCAAGGGACCCACGGATTTTCAAGTAGCAAGTGTCTATCCATTACTGTGCAATTTTGGTCAAGATCAAGGCATGTCAGATAAAGCCCCCAAAGGAAGCCCTCCTCCGCTGAGTCTCCGAATCTTCCAACTCACTGCTGACCATAGGCCAGAAAACCATCCTTCACTTGACCCTGCGCCACCAGAATGGTGTCAATCATCTCTTGCGGCAATTCAATCAAAAGGTGGCGGTATGAGTCCACGAAGTGCAGCCATTTCTCAATTTTCACTTTTTCACCACCCAAGTCATCAACATAAAAATCCGCCGACTGGCATGATTCTACCAAAATCAGCCCTCAACTCATCACGAGTTGAGGGCTGATTTACATTTTCACTTCTGCGATGGCAAAAATCAAGAGAAGGCCTTGACTGCGTCCAGACTGACCTCGATCTATTTGTTGTCTTCTGGAGTTTAGAATTTCATAAAAACAGTCAACTCGTTCAGCACAACTGCAATCCCGGCTTCATAAAATGCTCCAGCTCATCAGCTTTCAGGGGCTTACTAATAAGAAAACCCTGTATTTCACCACACATCTTCTGACGCATATACTGAAGTTGTTCCTGGGTTTCGACTCCTTCAGCAATGGTTCGCAAGCCAAGGCTTTCGGCCATTGCAATGATCGCTGTAACAATTGCAGCGTCATTGGAATTGCTGATGATATCAGTGATAAAACTCCGATCAATCTTCAGTGTGTCCAATGGAAAACGTTTCAGGTAATTCAGAGAAGAGTACCCCGTCCCAAAATCATCCACCGAGATTTTCACCCCAATCTCTTTGAGCTGGCCGAGGACATTAATGGTCTTATCAATGTCCTGCATAATTGAGCTTTCAGTTACTTCCAACTCCAGGAAAGAAGGGGGCAGGCCACTCTTCTGCAGGGCTTCCTGGACAATGGACACCAAATCTTCCTGACGAAACTGATGGCTGGACACATTGACCCCCATACGTACAGGAGTCAACCCTGCCTGCCGCCAGGCATACGCCTGACGACAGGCCTCATTCAAAACCCATTCACCAAGAGGGAGAATAAGGGCAGATTCCTCCGCCACTGATATGAACGTAAAAGGAGAGACCAACCCAAGCTTTGGGTGCTGCCAACGCACAAGGGCCTCAAGACCAACCAATTTCCCGGTACCCAACTCGACCTGTGGCTGATACATGAGAACAAACTCTTCTCTTTCCAGGGCCTTTTGCAGATCAATTTCAATATTCATCCTTTCAACAGCCCGATCGTTCATCTCGTGCGAAAAGAATCTCCAGGTATTCCCACCACTCTCTTTGGCGTGAAACATGGCCATGTTGGCACTCTTCAGCAGCGGGTCTACCTCTTCGGCATCTCCGGGGAAAACGGAGATGCCCATACTGCAGGAAATAATAATCTCCTGCCCATTGATATTAATCGGGGCCTGCAGCATCTCCAATATACGCTGAATCACACGAATGGTGTACTCCTCTTCAGAAAGATCGGTAAGAAGAATACTGAACTCATCGCCTGTCAGGCGTGACATGGACAGCTTTGGGTCAATAGGTAAAACAAATTTCCCAAAGATATCAGAAGAACGGATACAATCTTCCAGGCGTACTGCGATCTCTTTCAACAACTCATCCCCGGCACTGTGACCAAGCGTATCATTTATTCGCTTAAGGGTTCCTTGAAAAATAGACATCAAGCCAATGTGGTAAATCTCACTATTACACT
>JACNLK010000029.1 GCA_014381505.1 Candidatus Desulfatifera sulfidica
TCAAGGCAGAGGGCAAGACCATCATCCTCACCACCCATTCCATGGAAGAGGCCGAATATCTTTGTGATGAAATTGCCATCATGGATCATGGAAAAATCATCGCCTGGGACACCCCGTCTCGCCTGATCAAGAGCCATTGTCACGGGAGCTATATCCTCCTGCCGCGCAACGCATTACGCCTGGAGCTGGAACGCCTGCCCTTCCCCTGGACCAGGCGCAACAACAGCGTGGCTCTTGAAGTCGCACAGCTGCACGAAGCCATGGACACCCTGCTGGATCTGGACGTGGATTTGAGCGAAATGAGCATCCACAGTCCCAACCTGGAAGATGTTTTTCTGACCCTGACCGGTCGTAAACTGCGAGACTGACACCATGAATTTCAAACGAATGTGGGCCATGTTTCAGGCCCGAAATCATGAATTTTTTCGCGACCGGGCAGCCTTTGGCTGGAACTTCGCCTTCCCCTTCCTGATCATCATCGGATTTGGTCTCATCTTTGGCAACCAGGATCACCAGACCTTCAAGGTGGGCCTATTCTCCCCAAAGGCGCAAACAACAAAACAAAGCCAGACCAGTATCCCCTCGGACTTTCTCACCAACGACCATTTGGAATTTATCGACTTTCCAGACCAGTCAAGCGGTGAAGAACGGTTGCGCCACCACAAAATCGATCTGCTCATAGATCGGGACTCTGCAGGACCACAGTACTGGGTCAACGATTCATCGCCCAAAGGCTACCTGGCCGAGCAAATCCTTCTGGCGGCCCTGCTTCCCCCGAACGAACAACCCGATCGCCAGCTGATCAACGGGCAACAGATCCGCTATCTGGATTGGCTGTTTCCGGGAATCCTGGCCATGAATATGATGTTCTCAGCCCTTTGGGGTGTAGGGTACGTGGTAGTCCGTTATCGCAAGAACGGAACCCTGAAACGGCTCAAGGCGACCCCGCTTACCGCCCTTGAATACCTGAGTGCCCAGATGCTCTCCCGCATCTTCCTCCTTCTGTTCACCACCAGCATCGTCTGGTTCGGGGCCGACCTGATCTTCAATTTCCAGGTCCAGGGCAGTTATCTGTTAATATTTTTCTTATTTGTTCTCGGCGGCTTAAGCCTGTGCAGTATCGGTCTTGTCCTTGCAGCTCGGGGGACCAGCGAAGAGTTCACCAGCGGTGTGCTCAATTTTATCAGCTGGCCCATGATGTTCCTCTCTGAGGTCTGGTTTTCACTTGAAGGCTCACCGATCTGGATTCAAAAAATTTCGCTGCTCTTTCCCCTGACGCATCTGCTGACGGCAGTCCGCAAAGTGATGAACGAGGGCGCTGGCCTGATGGCCGTTCAGATCGAATGTCTGGCCATGACAGGCTTCACCCTGATCTTCCTGGCACTGGCAGCTCTGCTCTTCTCCTGGAACGATTAAATGGACGCCCTATTCATTGACAGCCACCTGCACCTCCAGAATGAACGCTATCAGGGCCGGCAGGCTGAAGTGATTCAACGCGCCAGAACCAAGGGCGTGGGCCTGCTGTACTGCAACGGCACCTGCGAGGCGGACTGGGCAGAGGTGCTGAAACTTGCGGCTCATCACCCCGAGGTGATTCCGTTTCTGGGCATACATCCCTGGGAGGCTGACAGAGCCAGCCCAAACTGGGAAAAAAAGCTATACGACCTGCTCAAGAATGAGCCAGTCGGGATTGGTGAAATCGGCCTTGACCGACGTTGTCCTGTCGCCCCGCAGCAACAGGAGCATGTCTTTGTCAGGCAATTAAAGATGGCCATTGAACTTGACCGACCCCTTACCATTCACTGCCTCAATGCCTGGGGCCGATTACTGGAAATTCTCGACGGACTACAAGCAAAACTGCCGCCAATGATGATCCACTCCTTCAACGGCTCAGCCGAAATCATGGCCCAACTCTTGAAGCGGGGGGCCCACATCTCATTCAGCGCACGCCTTGCCGAACAGCCCAAGCTTGCAAACTGCTGCCGGTCCATCCCGGCCGATCGCCTGCTCCTGGAGACCGACAGCCCGGACCAGTTGCGCCGCAGCCTCTGCCCGGAGGCTGAAGACGGCGCTCTGAACGAACCGTATCTCATCCCGAGACTCTACCGGTTAGCCGCAACTATCCGGGGTGGGAAACACGACAAATTACGTCAACAGGTATACAACAATGGCACGTTTTTCGCGCATTCGCTCTTTTCTCGGCGATAAAGGATTTGCCCGGCTGAGTCAGGCCTCGGTAACCATCGTTGGCCTTGGGGCTGTGGGGGGTTATTGCTGCGAGGCTTTGGCACGATCCGGGATAGGCGCCCTGCGCCTAGTGGACTTTGACGTCATCCAGCCCTCAAATATCAACCGTCAGATCCATGCACTGGAGAGTACTCTGGGTCAGCCCAAGGTACAGGCTGCGACCGAACGAATCCAGGCCATCAACCCCGACTGCCGGGTTGAATCCCTGCAGATTTTTGCCGAAGCCACAAGCCTTGAGACAATTCTCAGCCCCACCCCCACAATCCTGGTGGATGCCATCGATTCACTGAACCCCAAAGTTCAGCTCCTCACTGCAGCCCATGAACGTGAAATCCCAACCATCTCTTCCATGGGAGCAGCCCTGCGTTCCGATCCAGCTCAGATCAAAGTCGGCGACCTGATGGATACAAAAAACTGCCCCCTGGCCCGAAGAATGCGACAGCGATTAAGAAAAAACGGAATTACGCGCGGCATTCGTTGCGTCTATTCCACTGAAGAAGTTGACTTCACCTACCAGGGGCCGGTCCAGCCTGCCCCCGACTCCCCCTGCCACGACAAAGGCCGGCCGCGCAATACTCTCGGCAGCCTCCCCACCCTCACAGGCATCTTTGGCTTAATGATCGCCAACGAAGTCATTTTGCAGATCGCCGAAAATCAATCCACATAACGCCCTCCTCAGCCTGAACAGAGAAACGAGAGCAAATTACATTCCACGACACACCTCGCCACCCAAAAAACACTGCCAACTCAACCCCTTACCCTATCTCTTGTATTTTTTCCTGCTTGAGCAAAAAAACTTGGCACTTCAGAATAAAAACATATATCATGTGTGCATATGGTCAAAATAACTGTTTGCAGGTTTTTGCAAACCAGAGGTTTCAATCCTTGCATACACAAAATTCACCACCTGCGTTTACAAATTGTTTATTGGATATCTTAACCCTTACGGAGAGAATGGGGAAAACTTTTTCAGGAGGTTGTTATGTTTAGGAGAATGTTGTTATTGTTGATGACTGTCACGGTAATAACGGGGCTGACTGCGCCTTGTTTTGCCGCGAAAATTGCGCCGCCGTTGGAGCCAGGGAAAGGATTCCATCTGGCAACAGTTGATGACGCTGCAAAAATGCACAAAGATGGAGCCACAGTGGTTGCCTGCCATAGTCATACCACCGACTATATGAAGGGACATCCTGAAGGAACATTATATATCACCTGCATGGTTCCGGCAGATCATAAGCGCGTGGACGTTCCTCTCGACAAGGTACTTTTTGACGTTAATGCGCTGCCTGCCAACAAGAACAGTGACATTATCATGTACTGTGCTTCAGACACGTGATGGAAATCTTATCATGCCGCCAGGTTGGCGGTCGAAAACGGATACAAAAACATTCACTGGTTGCGTGCAGGAATAAAGGGGTGGAAAAATGCCGGGCTGCCTGTTGTTGGCAAGCCTGAACTTCTTGAAGATTTGATGAAAGCCAATACCGTTGATTTCAGCGCACTTGTGATCAACGAAAAAGAAGCACGGAAACTCCCTAAAGTTGCTCTGGTAGATTTTCGAGACAAAGCAAAATATGAAAGCGGCCATATCAGTGGCGCCAGACACGTGGACCATGCCGATATGTTTTCAAAGCCAATGATGGAAGAGCTGAACCAGAGTGATGATCTTGTTATCGTACATGATCAACCAGAGGTTGCCGGTTCCATTGCCATGACTTTAAAGCTTATGAATTACCCAAGTGTCCATATTTTGAAATAAAAGAGGACGGTTAAAAAAACACCAGGCATGTCTGGGTACTCTTTGAGGCTTTGATCTGCATGGCTGCAAATTCAATTTGACCATCTTTCATTCGGCCAGGTTATAATCAGGCCGATGATTTCGATAATTTAATTCCTAACTGAACTCTCTTCGGGTTATTATGAACAAGGTCGTAATCTCATCGAGATTACGACCTTATCTTTGTTGACCATGTATTATCATGGCCTGCCGCGGCTCCCCCCAGTGTACACTGTTTACTCTGCCACTGATCTGTCGACTACTCTTTTAAGCGCCGATCCAGCTCATCAGCCAGATAGCCCAGGTGCTTACCCTCTTCACCGGCCAGGAAGCGGAACAATTCACGGCTCTGATCATCCGAAGCCAACCGCTCCAGGCGGCTATAGAGATCCAGGGCCTGTGTCTCAAGCATCATCCCCAGACGGAGGATGTCCTTGATATCGCCCAGCTGGGGACCGAAGTGCTCAAGGATCCGGGCCTGATCAAAACCGCCCTCAATCGCGTCCACCTCATTCTCCAGCGCCGTACCCAGTACGCCATCCGGGGCAAAGCGTTCGCGGAGTTGTGCCTTATGTCCCTCCTCAAACCTGGCCAGCCGCTCAACGATCTTGCGCTCTGCGGTATCTTCGACTCGATCAAGCAGGGCCAGATAGAACTGACGCAACCCCTCTTCCATGGCATAGGCCATGACAAAGACTGAGGAAAAATCTCGCTCAACAAAAAACTCCAGTCCCTGTTCTTCAGGTCCGGCGGCCTTCTGGCCCTTCCAGGCAACGATACCACCACTGATATTATAGACCTCCTGAAAATCGGCGCCCAGCAGAAGCTGACTGGCGGCCTTGCTGCGCACCCCCGAGTGACAGTACACCAGGACTGGCCTGACCGGATCAAGTTCATCCAGACGACTGGACAACTCTTTGACCGGAATCAGACGACAACCGGGAATGTGGCCCTGCTCGTACTCACTTGGTCGTCGGACATCAAGGAGCTGATACTCAACTGCTGGACGCTCGGCCATAAACTGCCGGGCCTCTTCCGGGGTCTTATTCGTGCTGGAGGTAAAGAGGTTTTTCCAGTTCATGCAGTCAACTCCTCATACATTGCCTCATTATAGCCCACGTAACAGGTCGTTCCAATCCCCAGTACCGGAGCCCTCAGATTACCGGTCCGGCCCAGGACTACCTTAAGCAGCTCATCACGAACGTCCTCACCCAGGTCATTAAAATCAACAACCTGCTTTCCCCGAGCCACCCGAACCCGCGTGGCCAGACTCAACATCTCCCAGGCCTCATCACCTTTCAGGATAATCTTGCGTGCATCCACTTCCTGCCCAATCTCTGCTCCTGCTGTATCCAAAGCCGCACGGGCCTTGACACAGGAAGCTCAACCTTTACGAAAATAAACCCAGTCAACCTTCATCATTCACCTCTTCACATAGTTATTAATCACTTGAATCGTTCAATAAACTTTCTATCAATCCAGTCTTTGACCTTAAACGCCAGACGACCGCTCATATTGAGCCAGCGCTTGCGTAAAACTCCCTGCCCCTGACCAAGATTAAAAATCAACAGATAATCACCACCAGGATCAAAGGCCTGCAAGGGCTGTCCCTGAATTATGGCCTTGAGGTTGTGCAGGAGAACCGGGTTCTCACGCACCGCGTAGACCCCGACCTTATCCAGCTCGCGCTCCTGAAACGAGATACAATCACCGCCCCCAAAGACCTCCGGATAATCCACATGCTGCAGAAAACGATTAACCAGCAGACCACCATCTCTGCCCACAGCCATCCCCGCCGTCTCGAAAAAAGAAGAGGGGTGAACCCCGGTGGCCAGGAGTATGAAATCGACTGCCTCCCCTCCTGTCCCGTCAAAAACCAGGTGCATATCATCGATCCGCTGCAGATAACCGTTTTCCACGATCTTAACCCCGGCCCGCCCCAGGAGACGGCGACTTTTCTGTCGAACCGCTTCGGGGAATCGGCCCATGAAGCGACGACCGGCATAGAGAATGACCTCAGCCGGACAGCTGCTCCCTGCCAGCAATTCCCTGAGATTACCAGAGATCTCAGCCCCGGCCGGGCCGCCACCAATCACCGCCACCCGTATGGGATGCAAGTCAGCCTGGCTGGAAATGGCCTCCCGGGCCTCGTACAATCGCTCAATGGGCTTGACTGTGTAGATTTTCTCCTGATCACCAGTGATCTCAGGTCGCCTGATACTGCTCCCGGTATTAAAAGAGACCAGATCATACTCAACCTGCGCCCCGGAGGCCAGCTCCAGGCATCGTTTTTGGGGGTCCACGGCCACAATCGTATCGCGAACAAAGGTTCCGCCCTGGGCCTCCACCTGGGCACGGGTTGCAAAACGGATATCGTCCGGCTCATAGGTCGTACCCAGCATACCCGGGCCCATCCCCGAATAATAATGATAATCCGACGGTCCGATCCCCGTTACCCGCCAGCCCAGTTTGATGAACTCCCCGAGATTGGCCAGGATCTCCATATGGGCATGACCACCACCGGCCAGAACCAGATGCTTTGCCATAGACTTCTCCTTAAAAATGCATTTCCCTGAAGGTCTCCCCAAATCCGATACTCCCAGCCTGCCGACTCACCGTCGCTGGAAAACAAACATGGCCGCAAGCAGCAGTACAACTCCTGGATAAATCACAGGATCGGGCCACGGATGGCCCAAGAGACGATTGATCACCAGAACCAAGAGCGGGTAGAGATATGAATAGGCCATGACCCGAGTCGGCCCCAAAGACAGGATAGCATATTGACTGAGAAAAAAACTGATGATCGTTGAGAAAACAGCCAGGTAAAAAATCCCGCTCCAGACCTTGAACGAAACCCTCCCCCAGTTGACTCCACTCAATTCATTGCCAGTGACAAAGAGTAACCACACGCAACCAGTAACCATAATCCAGAAAGTCATCACCGCCATGGGTTCACCCCGATGCAGGAGACGAACAAGCGGCGTGTAAAGGGCCATCACCAGACAGCCGCCAAAAAAAATCAAATCACCCTGGTTCCAGTCCAGGGTCAGGAATTGACCGACATCACCTCGAAAAATGACCCATAAGGCACCCACAGCGGCCAGCAGAAGGGCCGGCAGGCGGCCATGGAGACGTTCACCCACCAGAATTCGAGCGTAGAGAGCGGAAATTGCAGGAACAAGAGTAAAAATAACACTGGTGTTAAGGGCGGTCGTTGTCCGTAATGCCAGGAACATGGTCCAAAAAAAGGCGACCAGAACCCCACTGACCAGACTGTAACGCAACAAAGCCGAAATCTTGACATCAAGGCCGTAACGCCAATAAATAAAAGGTGCAAAAAGAAAAGTGGCCAGAACGAAACGAACTAGGGTCAGGATCGCCGGATCAAGACCAGTGGCAATAGCCTCGCCCACGGTGAACGAACCAGCGACCAGACCGGCACAACAGATCATCAATAAATGGACAAAGAAAACGGGTTGTCGTGACATGGGATTCCTATCTGCGAGCTGAGCTTGTCCGCCACTGTCGCAGCGAGTATGATAAAAGAGACAAATGGAGAAACGACATTCCGCCAAAATTCTCAGGAGCATTTCTCATGGAAATTATCCTCATCGCGGCCATGGCCGCCAACCGGGTTATCGGCCGAGAGAATCAGATCCCCTGGCATCTGCCCGACGACCTGCAATGGTTCAAGGTCACCACCATGGGCCACCCTTTGATCATGGGTCGAAAAACCCATGAGTCCATCGGCCACGCCCTACCCGGTCGTGAAAACATTGTCCTCACGCGCCAGTCTGGAGCCGTTTTCTCAAACTGCACCGTAGCCCACGATCTGACCATGGCTCTGGATCTCTGCCGGAAGCAATCAGCCCCAAAAGCCTTCATCATCGGCGGTGAGCAGATTTTTAAAGATGGCTTAAGGATCGCCGATACAATCCTTCTCAACGTTCTGCAACGGGCAGTGGACGGTGACGTCTTCTTTCCACCCTTTTCTGATCAGGACTTCATGCTGCAAGAACAGATCGCTGTAACCGGCCCAGAGCCTTACAGCCGCTGCCGCTATATCCGCCGCCATCAGGCGCGCTGACAACCCATGGCTACCTTGAAAAATTGTCTTTTCACCCAAAATCTGCGTTGCGCTCAAAATTTTATCCTCGGAATATCGACTATATGCCTGCGGTAAAATTTTGAGCGCGCCTTGATCTTGAACGAAAATCCTAATTTTTCAAAGTACCCCCAAGAAAAAAAACGGCCTATCCCAGTTGCCATCAAGGCTTAATGTATGCATAGCCACCCTTCTGCAAATCAATCAGGGCAACAATTCCCGCTGGAATAATTTCCACCCCATCAATTAATTGCGCGGGATCGACCTCAAAACGCTTCAGAGCATTGTCACAGGCCTGCAAACGAACACCCTGGTCGAGTACAGTTTTAATCCGCTCCAGGAAAAAAACCGCATTGTCCCAATGGAGCAAAGCCACGGCAGGACCGTTGCAAAGGACAATCAAATCGTGTTCCTGACCTGGAATCGCATTCAGAAGGTTAATCACATTATTGAGAGCCAGATTAAACACCTGCTCATCATTTTGATCCACATGAAAGACCGCGTTGTACTGCATCACACACTCCTGTATGAGGGAGAACTGATACGTCACTCAAGAATACCCTGAGAGATGTACCGGTTTTTTTATTCTTAGTCGTTGCCAAATCTGACCACTTTCGTATGATGGCGCTTCCATAAAGCATGAACGTTCAACATTATCCGAAAACAATCTTCAGTCTGCTGAAACCCAAAACACGCAAGCAACTGTGAGCGTCATATAACACTCATCATCTTTAACAGATTCAACAGGTCACGTACAATTGGAAAATTTTCTTCTGATCACCATCTGCCTCGGAGCCGGACTGATCATCCAGCGCTTCAAGATCTTCTCACCCCAGGCACCACTGGCCTTGAACCAGTATGTGATTTGGGTTGCCTTGCCCGCATTGATCCTAAAACGAGTTCCAACCCTGACCTTTTCCAGTGAGCTTCTGACGCCGATCATCCTCCCCTGGGTGATGGTGATCATCGGTGTGATCCTGGTGCTGATTGCGGCCCGAATCATGAACTGGTCGCGGGAGATCACCGGAGTCCTGCTTCTGGCCGTGCCTCTGGGCAACACCTCTTTCCTGGGTATCCCGATGATCACCGCCTTTTTCGGTGAGGACATGCTCCCCTACGGCATTATCTACGACCAGTTCGGCTCCTTTATGGCTCTGTCCACCTATGGCACATTGATTCTGGCCATCTACGGCGACAACAACACCCAACCAAACTGGCGTCATGTGATTCGAAAAATAGTGACGTTTCCGCCCTTCATTGCCCTGACCAGTGCTCTCCTGCTGGGTCAATATCTCCACAACCAGATCCTGACAGATGCTCTGGACAAGCTCGGATCATCACTGGTCCCCGTGGTTATGTTCGCCATCGGCCTCCAACTCAAGATTCGCATGGCCCCGGGCCACAGCCTGCCCTTTACCTATGGCCTTATCGCTAAACTGATCCTGGCACCGCTCATCGGGTTTGGCCTCTGCCGGGCCGCAGGAATAGACACCCCGGCCGCAACCATCGCCATTTTCGAAGCCGGGATGCCGCCCATGGTCACCGCAGGAGCCCTGGCCATCAGCGCCGGAATGGCTCCCGGACTTGCCGCAGCCCTTACTGGCTGGGGCATCCTTGTCGCCTTTATTACTCTCCCCATCCTGGCCTACTTCCTCTAATGCCATCGTAATAACTTGACCAGCCTCTCCCTAACGTTCTCAGAATGACCACCAGATCAAGGCTGTTCACCTTGACAGGGTCCAACAACTGACTACTATCAAAGACAGGGCACCCACGGCTCCAGCCCCCATAGATTTTCCATTCATCTTCCAATGATTGTGGATCAAAAGACACGATCAAAAACTGAAATATCATGCTCACTCTTTTTGTCCACGACTACCTGAAACTGTTTTTCATCATGACCCCGTTCTTTGTCCTGTCATCATTTCTGGCAATGACCACGGGGATGACAACCGATCTACGCCAAAAACTTGCACTCAAAACAACACTGGCCGTGCTCATAAGCAGTTTTGCTATGTTTTTCTTTGGCAAGTATATTTTTGCCCTGTTTGGCATCACCCTGGATGCCTTTCGTATCGGGGCTGGAACAGTCCTCTTTTTGAGCGCCCTGTCAATGATCAATGACCGCGAGAGGGTGGATCGGGAACATCTGCACAGCGACATCGCCGTTGTACCCCTGGCCATCCCCATCACCGTGGGCCCCGGTGTCATCGGTGTGCTCATGGTCATGGGTGCCGAGATTCAATCAACCGGCGAACTGTTGCTCTTCTGTACGGCCCTGGCCGCTGCCAGCCTGACCATCGGGCTTGTCCTGCACTCAGCTAAATGGCTGCAACGATCCCTGGGGCAAAAATCACTGGCGGTGCTCCAAAAGATAACTGGTCTTTTTGTCTCAGCGATAGCCGCCCAGATCATTTTCACAGGCATCAGAGGTTTTCTGCACTAACCATCCCGGTAATTATTTGACCAACACAACAAAGGAGACTGTAATGAGTACTATAAAAGCCATACACGCTCGAGAAATTCTTGATTCTAGAGGGAATCCCACGGTTGAAGTTGATGTCACCCTGGACAGCGGCGAGACAGGACGTGCCTCTGTCCCATCCGGTGCCTCCACCGGTATCCGCGAGGCCGTGGAGCTCCGTGACAACGACCCGGACCGCTATGCCGGCAAAGGCGTTCTCAAGGCAGTAAGCGCTATCAATCAGATCATTGGCCCAGCCCTGTTGGGCATGTACGCCCTTGACCAGCCGGGGATCGATACCAAAATGATCGAAATGGACGGGGCCGCCAACAAGGCCGTATTCGGAGCCAACGGCATCCTTGGCGTCTCCATGGCCACCGCCCGAGCTGCAGCTCTTAGCAGGCAACTCCCACTGTTCCGCTCACTCAATCACACGGAAGTCAACCTCCTGCCCGCACCCTGCTTCAATATCCTCAACGGAGGAGCTCATGCTGACAACAACATGGACTTTCAGGAATTCAAACTGGTACCGGTGGGCGCCTCCTCATTCAATGAAGCTTTACGCATGGGCACCGAGGTCTATCATGTTTTAAAAGGATTGCTGGTGGAAAAAGGCTACAGCACCGGCATCGGAGATGAAGGCGGTTTTGCCCCCAATCTGAAAGGGAACGAGCAGGCTGTGGAACTGATCCTTGAAGCGGTATCACGCGCCGGATACAGCGCGCCGAATGACATAGCCATCGCCCTTGACCCCGCAGTCAGTGAGCTCTGGGTCGATGACCATTATGAATTGAACAAGTCCGGTGCCGGTCACAAGAACTCTGCTGAGATGATCGATCTCTGGGAATCCTGGGTTCGACAATACCCCATCATCTCCATCGAAGACGGGCTGGCAGAGGAAGACTGGACAGGCTGGGAGGAGTTAACTCGCCGCCTGGGTGACCGTATACAGTTGGTGGGCGACGATATCTTTTGCACCAACCCGGCGATCATTGCCAGGGCCATTGAACAAAAGGTGGGCAACGCTGTGCTGATCAAAATGAATCAGATCGGCACAGTCAGCGAAACGCTGGAGGCAATGCGCACAGCGCGAGCCGCTGGTTACACCTGCTACATCAGCCATCGCTCGGGAGAGACCACCGATGACTTTATCGCCGACCTGGCAGTGGCCACCGGAGCTGGACAGATCAAAACAGGTGCCCCCTGCCGCGGTGAGCGGCTGGCCAAATACAACCAGCTCCTGCGCATTGAAGAGATGCTGGGAGAGAAAGCCCGCTACAACGGCTGGAAAAATTTCAAGAAACCAAGCAAGATCACAAAGAGTTGATCATAAACAGCAGTTCAGCCAAAGACACAGACCATGAATAAAGCAACTCCTTGCATTCACAGCGGCAGCATCAACGATAACCTCGTTTGCTTTTCAAGCGATATCGAAGGTACAAACGACCTGATCCATACCCTGGATCAGGTCTTGGGTCCCAGATAAATGGTACTTGCTACAAACCCGGCCCAAAAAATCATCATTCTGCCCGGAATGTGTCTGGATCAAGCTTTGTATGCGGCCCCAGCCTATAAAAAACTTGACGGGGTCCAATTCCTGAGCTGGCCTCGACATCAGGGCGAACAATCAATCGCTCAACTGGCTCAACGGATTATTCGCGAACAAGGTATACAGGCAGGAGACATTGTCGGCGGCTCATCCCTGGGCGGCATGGTCGCAGCCGAAATTGCCCGAACCATCCCCCTGTCCAAGATCATCCTCATCGGCAGCACCTTGGACAGAACCCATGTCAACCCAACCCTTCGCCGCCTGCACCCCCTGTCCAGCATCATCTCCATCAAGGCCTTACAAGTCCTGGCCGCAGCAGGTGCACCACTCTGCCGCAGCCGCGTCCTCACCATGTTCGGGCGGGCTGAAGACACCTTCATCCTCAGTATGTGCCAGGCCATCTGCTCTTGGCCTGGTAACCCACAGCCCTCCTGCCCGGTGGCCCATATTCATGGCAACCGTGACCGAGTCATTTTACCGCCCACAGACGGAGCCGAAATCATCGCAGCCGGCCATCACCTGATTGCCCTGAGCCACGCGCGACAGGTGGCCGCCTTCCTGAAAAAAGAAACCACCCCCGGATAATCCATCGTTCGGACAGGAACGTTCACCAACAGGCACCATCAGCAAACGAAAAAGATCGACTTTTCGGGTCGTTCATGGTTCATTACTCTCCGTTTATACTCAGTATGACTGAAATGACTTCATATCGAAAAATAGACAGATGAAATACTTACAAATCATAAGCATCTCCCTCGGGCTGACCCTTACTTTGATCCTTGTCTGGATCTCCCAGGAGAACACCACACCACCCCCGGTTCCGCCAACTGTCCCGGAGCTGGCTCAAGAAGAGACTTCCAGTCCACTCAAAGCCGTCCCGGAGATAATTCAAGATACAGATTTACATTTATCAAAAACCGTTCCAAAGACAGTCCAAAGCACAGACCTGGACCTCTCTGAAGTCCGCACCGGAAGTGACAAAAAACAACACTTCTTCAATTTTATGCGGCCAATAATCGAGCAGGAAAACACCAGGATAATGGAACAACGCATCCGCCTGCAGAACACGCCCGCCGATCAAATGAACAGAGAATGGCTGGCCGGTCTGACCAAGGACTACGGGGTGCAAATGGGCCAATTAGAAGAGACCCGCAAAAACCTCCTGACCCGAGTCGATATCATTCCACTGGAACTGGCTCTTGCCCAAAGCGCTAATGAGAGTTCCTGGGGCCAGTCTCGTTTTGCCCTCGAGGCCAACAACATGTTCGGTCAGTGGTGCCTGACACCCGGCTGCGGTTTGATTCCCAAGGAACGCAGTAACGGACTGACCCACGAAGTGACTGCTTTTGAAACTGTCAACGAGTCGGTACGCAGTTACATGTTACTCCTTAATTCCGGCAGGGCCTTTAACAAGCTCCGACAGATTCGCCAACAACAACGCAACAACAATGAATCAATTGACGCTGTCGCGCTGGCCCAGGGATTGCTCAGCTATTCAGCCCGCGGCCAGGATTATATCCGTGAAATTCAATCCATGATCCGCAACAACCAGGCTCTCATGCGGCCCATCAACCCGACTCTCTCCAGCCTGAATCCGGTCGCCGATCCTTTCACGGGGCCCGTCCCGGGATCACGCGACTCACAGAGCGACTCAAAGAATTAGGCATTCCAGTTTCAAGAGGACAGTCACCAAAAAAAGGATCACATCTGATATCAGATGTGATCCTTTTTTACGTTTACCGCAGCAATACTGAAGCTTGCACCAACGGGGTTACCCCGGATAGCCGGTCATCGTCCCGCTCAAGAGGATTTCCAGAGCGGCATTGGCCTGAAGCTGGGCCACAATTCCCAGACGTGTAGCCGAAAGACCCAGCTCCTCAATACGGTTCCCCTGCTGATCACCACAGATCACCAGGCGCCCCCGGACTGTGGTGACAAGACTTGCACTCTGACCAAAACCTGCAAGACCTGACCCGGTAATGACATATCGATCCGGAAAGGAACCAAGCCAGGCACGCACAGCCATCGCTTTAGCGGCGGCCCCGTCAAAGGCCTCGACCAGGATGTCGGCGCCTCCCAACAAAGCAACCAGATTTCCGGACGTAATCTCCACAGGATGCACAACCAGCTCAGCATAAGGATTAATACGCAATAGATTCTCAGCCAGGGCCTCGACCTTGAGGTGTCCCACCTGATCAGAAAAATAATACTGACGGTTCAAATTACTCAACTCAACCCGATCAAAGTCGGCAATGATCAACCGTTGAACTCCTGCCCGGAGCAGGCTGACCGCTATATTTGAGCCCAGCCCCCCGGCCCCGGCAATGGCCACGGTCTTTCCAGCCAGACGGGCAAGCGAATCCGGTGGATTACGGGAGTACAATTCACCCAGATAGCTCTCCTGCCCAGTTAACTCAACCATTACATCTGCCCGGCCAGATATTGCACGATGGCCACACCGCTTATGGCCGCAGTCTCTGCCCGCAAGATCCTGGTGCCAAGAGAAATACTGTTATATCCGGCCGCTCGTGCCTCATGGACCTCATCTTCAGTCAATCCCCCTTCAGGCCCGATCAGCAGGTGGATACGTTCAAAAGTGCCAAGACTGGGAAGATCGGCAAGATTACCCCGCTCTTCCTCTTCCCAGAACAAGAGGCGCAACTCCCTATCTTCGCGGGATGGTCCGGCACAAAGGTCAGCCCATGTTATGGCCGGGACAATCTCCATGGGATAAGGGCGGGCGCATTGTTTGCACGACTCCTCAACAATCCGCTGCCAGCGCTCTTCCCTTTTGGTCCGTGCCCTCACGTCACCAAGCCCACCCTGACAGCGGGCCGCAGCAATTCCCTGATAGGCGCTCACCCCAAGCTCGGTACATTTCTGCACGGCCAGATCCATCTTCTTGTTCCTGATCAGGGCCTGATGGACAAACAGGGCCGGGCCATCAGGTTGCGGACATTCAATCGCGGCAAGAAGCCGAATCAAAACCCGCTCACCCAACTCAGCGACCTCAGCCTGATAACTGCGTCCCGTTCCATCAAAGAGCTGCACCCGAGCCCCCACAGCCAGACGGAAGACCCGAATCAGATGATGCGATTCAGCCTCTGAGAGAAAGACATGATCACCGTTCCGGCTTTCCGGATGAAAAAAGAAGCGACGCATTCAGAATCAGATATCCAAATCAGATTTCAGTGACCGTACAGGCACCATTGGGACAGACCTCAACGCACGTTTCACAGCCAATACACTCATCAGCATTCACCGGATCAGCCTTACCATCCACCAACTCATATACTGCCGCCGGACAAGCATCAATACACTCTTCATTCCCCTGACATTTGTCTTGATCAACAATGACTTCCCACATGGAAACCTCCTGTTCAGTGTATTTGACATATCCTTTTTTCAGGATTTAAAAGAGTGTGTATTATCGCATAACGACTCAGATCTGGCAAAACAAATTATCCTCGCACCAGATGCAGAGCCGCCCACTCCTCCCGCTTTTCCTGACAACAGACAACCCATCCCAGACCAGCAAAAGTGGCACTGATACTCTCCACCTGTTCACCATGCAGGAGTCCTGAGAGAACCAGCGATCCTGTGGGACGAAGCAGATACGTCAAGGCAGGGGCCATCTCCTGCAAAACATCATGAATGATATTGGCAACAATCAGATCAAAAGGGCCTGCCATTTCTGCCAAATCCTGACTTGAGACTGTGACTCGCTCCTCCAGATGATTCATCTCCACATTTTCGCGAGCGGCCGCAACAGCCAGAGGATCATTGTCAATGGCCGTAACCGCTGTTGCTCCAAACAGGGCCGCACCCATGGCCAAAATCCCAGTGCCTGTACCCACATCCAGGACTTTAGCAACGGACCCGGCACCGATGACTTCACGGAGGATGCGCAGTGACAGGGCTGTGGTGGCGTGATGTCCGGTACCAAAGGCCATTCCCGGATCCATGGTCAAAACCAGTTCCTCCCCTTTGGGCTCGTACGGATCCCAGGTTGGGGCAATGATCAGATCGGGGAGGATAGCAAAGGGGGCAAAGTGTACCTTCCAGGATTGGGACCAATCCTCATCCTGCAACAGCTCAGCGCTCACCCGAGGCACCTCCACACCGAAGATATCGGCCAGCATGGCTACATGATTCTCAATTTCCAGCACCCGCTGCTCGCGCGCCAGAACACCGGGATCCGCTTCTTCAAAAAAGGCATTCACAACCACCACCGGGCCAGGAGGATCAATGGTCATCTCCACCCCGACCCCACCAAGACCCTCAATAAAATCACTGACTGACTCGGCCATGATTCGAGGACTGGTTACAGCCACATGGAGGCGGCTATGCACCACTTGCTCATCTGCTTTCATCTTCACTCCTCAAATTGACCAAAAAGACTTCAGGACAGCCCCCAAAGCACATTGATCAAAAACATTTATACATATCATCAAGGATAGTTCTTGACAGGATGCGGGTAGCTGTTATTTTTCTTGGATATCAATTATACTTATGATTTCCACTGCAGGAACAAACAACTTGTTCATGTTCATATAAAGAGAGCGTGTCCCTCAGCCCCCTGACATCCAACAGGCACCAATGGAACATACTATACACTTTTTACCCGATGATGTCCGTATCAAGGTAGAGGACGGTGAGAACCTGCTCACCGCGGCGGCGGCGGCCGGCGTCTACATTCATGCCTTCTGTGGTGGCGATGGGGTCTGCGGCAAGTGCAAGGTCCATCTCGAACAGGGTGAAGTCAAGTCTGACACAGCCGCATCTCTCAAGCAACACGACTACGACCAGGGAGTGCGCCTGGCCTGCAAGTCAACCATCACCTCAGATGTCACCATTCGCATCCCTGAAACGATCAAGGCCGACGGCAAGGCCCTGAAACGACAACCCAAAACAACCAGAGCCATTTCAGCCCGCTCACTTGAAAACCTGATCGGCACCTGGTCAATCGATCCACCGGTGGGTAAGCTCTTTCTCAAAGTTCCACCGCCGACCATCGATGACAACATCTCGGACATGCAACGGCTGATGCGGACCATCAAGGCAGCCCAGCCCGACAGCCCCGAGCCCAACTATGATCATCCACAGCTGATCCGCCAACTCTCCACAGACCTTCGTGAGGCCAACTGGGAAATAACAGTCATCCTCCTGCACGGTAAACGGGCCGATGAGCCGGACCGAATTATCGCCGTGGAACCAGGCGACACCACTGACCGCCTCTATGGCCTGGCCGTGGATATCGGCACCACCACGATCGGCGGAGTGCTGATCGACCTCAACACCGGCAAAATCATTGCCGAAGCCTCGGGGTACAACTCTCAGGTGGGCTATGGCGAGGATGTCATCTCACGTATGATTTACGCGGCCCGGCCCGGTGGTCTCAAAGGGTTACAAGGCAAGGTGGTCTACACCATCAACACCATCATCGAGGATGTCTGCAAAAAAGTCTACATCAGCCCAAGTGATATCAGTTACATCATGGCCGCAGGCAACACAGTCATGGCCCACCTGCTCCTTGGCATCAACCCCCGATATATCCGCGAAGCCCCTTATGTCCCCTCGGTCAGCCAATTCCCGCTGACCCGAGCCGCAGAACTTGGCATCGCCGCCCACCCCTCGGTGCGGCTCTTTCTCTACCCCTGCGTGTCCTCATACGTAGGTGGAGACATCATTGCCGGAGTCCACGCCTGCCAGATGCAGGAGAGTGAGGAAATATCGCTGTTCATCGATATCGGCACCAATGGCGAGATCGTCGTCGGCAACAAGGACTGGATGGTCTGCTCCGCCTGTTCAGCTGGCCCAGCCTTTGAGGGTGGCGGGATCAAGTTCGGCATGCGCGCCAGCCAGGGCGCGATTGAAAACTTCCAGATCCACCCCGAAACCTTCGACCCGATGATTGTCACCATCGGCCAGAGCAAACCTCGCGGTATCTGCGGATCCGGCCTGATCTCCATTGTCTCCGAACTCCTGGAAGCCGGGGTTATCGACCCACAGGGCAAGTTTCGCCGCGACCTGAATCATCCCCGCATCCGCGAAGGTGAAGACCGCTGGGAGTACGTCTTGGCCTGGGACCGGGATTCAATGATTGGCGAAGACATTGTCATCACAGAAGTGGATCTCGACAACCTGATCCGGGCCAAGGGTGCCATGTACGCCGGCTACCAGACCCTGCTTGAATCAGTGGGCCTGACCTTCAACGATCTTGACCGGGTTATCCTTGCCGGAAATTTCGGAGCCTACATTGACCTTGAACGGGGAATTGCCATCGGCCTGCTGCCGGACATTGACCGTGATCGCTTCTACTACCTGGGGAACGCCTCAATGCTCGGCTGCCAGATCAGTCTCACCGATCACCGCCGCTTTCGCGGCCGGGTAGCCGTTCGGACCCTGATGACGAACATAGAACTCGCAGAGAATCCAGACTTCATGAATCATTACATGGCCGCCCTGTTTCTACCGCACACAGACCTCAGCCTCTTTCCCTCAAACAAGGCGAATCGCAGCTGAGGAGCAACTCAAGTGGAGCGGGAGATGCGTTGACAAGCCATACAAAAAAAACTAAACTACAACACGTTATTATACCAACAACCCTCAAATCAAGAATGAGAGCAAGGAGAACGATATGACACAAAAAGTAATGGCCATTGCCGAAAGCATCAACATCATGGGTAAACGCAGCGGCGATGCCATGAAAGCGAGAATTGCAGGCCCTGTCCAGGAAATGGCCAAAGAAGAAACCGCAGCCGGCTCCTCCTATCTCGATCTCAATATCGGACCGGCCCGTAAAGATGGCACCGAGCTCATGCCCTGGGCGGTTCAGACTGTGGAATCTGCCTCCGATCTGCCCCTCTGTCTTGACACCACCAACATGGACGCCATGGCGGCTGGCTTCAAAGTCGTCAAGAACCGCGAGGGCGCAATCATGAACTCCATCTCGGCCCAGCCCGAGCGCATGGAGAAGATGATTCCCGTGGCAGCCGAAATGGGTTGCAACGTCATTGCCCTGCTCTGGGGCGCCGACGGCATGCCCCGCGACTCCAACGAACGCGCCTCCATGGCCGTGGACCTGATGATGGCACTCAACGAGGCTGGAATCCCCAACGAGAAGATCCTCTTTGATCCCATCGGAACCCCGATTACCCTGGGTGCCGACCAGATCGCCTCCGGCCTTGAATTCATGATGATGCTGCCCGATATCGCTCCCGGCGCCGGCTCAACTGTCGGTCTGTCCAACGTCTCCAATGGTGTAGCCGAGCATCTGCGCAAATACCTCGACCGCACCTACCTGATCATGCTCATGAAATACGGAATCACCACCGCCATTGTCAACGCCTATGACACTGAGCTGATGGCCATCTGCAAAGGCGAACGCCAGGATTATGTGGACATGGTCCACGCCATGATGGACGGCACCGATCCTGACCCGAGCAGTCTTGATGAGGTTGGCCTTCAGCATTACAAGACATACAAAGCCCTGTCCGGCCAGTCTGTCTTTTCCGAGTCCTGGCTCGAACTGTAAGCCTCGAGGCTCTTGCCGCCTGAGTATTGCCGGAGCCCCTTTCTCTTACTGAAAGGGGCTCCGCTGGTTAAACCACCCAGAAGAGAAGTACTGTCATGCCTGAAACATTGACCCACCACATGGTCTACGGGACCCTGACTGACTACCTGACCGGCGAGGAGTTGACCGACACTGACGACGAACGCATTCGCCAGGAATTAGCCCGGATGATGGTTGAAGATAAGGGCTGGAACCGCGAAGAGCTGACTCCGCGCCGCTTCATTGAAACATTGTTTTCCAGCCAGTTTGTCCGCTCGACCATTGAGCTATGCGCCAGTCTGGATGACCGGACCGTACTGGTCATTCGCTACGGACCAGGCTCCATGGTCAGTCGCGAACGATCAGCGATTGCAGCGGCACGAGTCCTGGAAACAGATTACCGTATCCCTCTGGCTGTGGTCACCAACGGACAAGATGCGGAACTTTTGGACACAAACAGCGGCACGGTGCTCAAGACAGGAATGAAAGCCATTCCAACCCGACAGGAAGCTCTGGCCCTGCTCCCCGATCTGGTCTTTGCTGAACCACCCAAGGACAAGAGGCGAGAAGGAGAGATGCGCATCCTCAACGCCTTTGACGTAGAGATCTGTTGCCGAAAATAAGAGAACATCGCGATAATCTCGAACAGTACCCACACATTCACGAAAAACGACTGCCTGTCATATTCTGCAAATCGAACAACTGAGGAAAACACCATGAGCCCACAATCCGCCCCCTGGACTAAATCAAGCTGGCAGCAACACCCTGTCCTGCAACAGCCAAACTGGCCTGACAAGGCCGCACTCAACCAGGTCCTGGGAGATCTTTCCAACCGTCCCCCCCTGGTTTTTGCAGGTGAGATCAGAGCCCTGAAGGACTTGCTGGCCAAGGCATCCCAGGGAGAAGCTTTCCTCATCCAGGGCGGAGACTGCTCTGAAGATTTCTCTCAAGTCACAGCCCCCAAGATCCGCGAGACTCTCAAAGTCCTGTTGCAGATGGCTGTGGTTTTGACCTATGCCGGCGGTAAACCTGTGGTCAAACTTGGCCGGATCGCCGGTCAGTTCGCCAAGCCACGCTCAGCCGACACCGAAATGGTCAACGGAGTAGAACTCCCCTCCTATCGAGGTGATATGGTCAATTCAGCTGAACCCATCGCCGCAGCAAGGATCCCAGACCCCAACCGGATCAGGGAAGGCTATTACATGGCCGCCTCAACCCTCAACCTGCTCCGCGCCTTTACCCGAGGAGGTTTTGCCTCGTTGCAACGGGTTCATGCCTGGAATCAGGAATTCGTTGCTCAGTCACCCATGGGCCGCTCCTATGATCGGGTCGCCAAACAGCTCAGCCAGGCCATGCAGTTCATGGAGACCATCGGCATTCCCACAGACATCCCACAGATCCGCCAGGCACAATTTTTCACCTCACATGAGGCCCTGCTCCTGGGCTACGAAGAGGCCATGACCCGCGAAGACTCCACGGGCGGCGGCTGGTATGACTGCTCAGCTCATATGTTGTGGATCGGCGAGAGGACCCGACAGATAGACGGGGCCCATGTGGAATTCCTGCGTGGAGTCAACAACCCCATTGGGGTCAAAATCGGCCCGGACTACGATCTGGAAAACGTCAAACAATTGATCGAAACACTCAACCCTGAGAATGAAGCCGGTCGCCTGACTCTCATCACCCGCCTGGGGATGAAAAACATCGAAAAAGTCCTGCCGCCCCTGCTGCGCGAGGCCAAACGTGAAGGCTACAACATTGTCTGGAGCTGCGACCCCATGCATGCCAACACCTACACCGCCCCATCCGGTCTCAAGAGCCGCAGTTTTAATGATATCCTCTCGGAGATCACCTGCTTCTTTGAGACCCACTGGTCAGAGGGGACAATCCCGGGTGGTATTCATCTGGAGATGACCGGCGAAAATGTCACCGAATGCACGGGTGGCGCCCGCAACATCATCGACGAAGATCTGGCCAACAACTACCTGACCACCTGCGATCCACGCCTCAACGCCGAGCAGAGCCTGGAGGTGGCCTTCCAGATCGCTGAAATGATTAGAAGCTAACCAGCACACCCCGAAGAAAGAACTATTGCCAATCTGCAAGGTTTCAGAATTCGCGAAATTTTCAAATTGTAACTGTTTAACAATAGTTCAGATTCGTTTATTTTTGTCTTCGAAGCATACTTCTGTATGTGAGAAGCCAAAAATAAACGAAGACGGGAGGTTAATGACAAGTTTCCGAAATTATTACTGATCGAGCTCCGGGAGGAGACTGCATGGGCCTGAGCCCTTCACTCGTCTTCATCATTTATCTGGGCTACGGGGCAGCCTTTTTCGCCATCGGCGTCGCCATCACCTCGCGCCACAAAACTTTTACCAACGTCAGAATCGCCGGTCTGTTCTGGCTACTGGCCGCATTCGCCTTCCTCCACGGGAGCCACGAATGGATGGAGATGTTTCGCCACCTGCAAATTCCCGGGACCGAGCCTCTCACCGCCAAGCTCAGACCCATCAGCCTGAGCTTGGTCACCCTCTCCTTTCTCTTCCTCTTTCTCTTTGGCATCAACTTGCACGGGATACTTCACCCCCGTACTCGCCCCTGGCTCTTCACCCTCCTCTTCCTTTTGCTCTGCCTGTCCGGCTATCTGATAGTGATCCACCGTTTCCTGGAAATCAATATCCTCGTCCAAATCATCGAGTACGACCTGCGTAAACTCCTGGCCTTTCCTGCCACCCTACTCACAGGCAGCGGTTTCTGCCTCTACGCTCGTCGCTTACGCCGCCAAAGTCTCAAGGGCGCTGGTAATTTTACCGGAGCCGGTATCGCCTTTATCGCCTATGGATTCTGGGCCGGCCTGATCCCTTCCGGAAGTTGGATTCTGTTGCCAGTAGAAGTATGGCGCGGCCTTTCGGCCTTTATCATCCTTCATTTCATCATGTATGCGCTGGATAATTTTCTTGATGAGCGTGAGGCCATCATCACACGCCAGCTCCACATCGCAGCTCGATCTGAGAAACTGAGTGCCGTGGGCCGGCTGGCTGCAGGAATTGCCCATGAAATTAACAATCCACTGACCAATGTCTCTCTTCATCTTGAACTGCTGGCCAAAGATCCGACTATCGTTAATAATCTGACCGCAAAGGCGACTGAACGATTGAAGACCATTACCCGTAACATCGACAAAAGTGCGGCTATTGCCCAGGAATTACTTATCTTCGCAGGACAACCGGACAACTTGGCTGAGCCGGAACTCATCCAACTCACCCCCATTATCAACAGTGCCTGGCAACTGGCCAGTCATCGCAGCAAGAATCACACACTCCATTGCGAACTCGGCCAAGCCGAGACGGTCACTGGAATCCCGCTCAAAATTGAAGAATTATTCCTCAACCTTTTTCTCAATGGAATGGATGCCATGCCGGATGGCGGCACAATTGAGGTAACAAGTACCCGTCTGTCAGAGCAGACAATCATCACGATCATGGATCGGGGCACCGGTATTCTTCCTGAACAATTGGGATTGGTCATGGAGCCCTTTTTCAGCACTAAAGATGTTGGCCAGGGAACCGGCCTTGGCTTGGCCATCTGTTACGGAATAATGGAGTTACACAACGGCAGCATTGAGGTCACCCCCCGCAAGGACGGAGGAACCGTGATCACCCTGACCTTTCCTTAAAAATACAAGACGTGACGCATGGAACAAATCCTGGTAATCGATGACGATGATGATCTGCGTACAACCATCATCGAGGTTTTGGAACAGGAAGGGCTGACCGCCCATCCCGCAGAAAACGCAGATCTAGCTCTAAATTTGCTGAAGAAGCATCCCTACCACCTGGTTCTGCTGGATATGGTCATGCCGGGAACAGACGGCATGACAGCCATTCCTCTGATCCGGCAGCAGGCGCCCAGAACCAGGATTATTGCCATGACCGCCTTTTCCTCCGCCGAGAATGCGGTTCAGGCCATGCAGCGCGGTGCCGATGACTATCTGGTCAAGCCATTCAAAATCGACGCCCTGATGCTCTCAATTCGCCAGAACCTGCAAGAGGCCCGCTTTCAGGAATGCCACAAAGATACCGACATGGACGACGTATTCCAGGGACTGTCCAATGTCCTGCGCCGTCAGATCCTGATCTTTCTCCATCGCCAGGGCATGACGCGTTTTATGGATTTGGTCCGAGCACTGGAAGTCGAAGACCACACCAAAGTCAACTTTCATCTCAAAGTCCTGCGTGAGGTGGGCTTTATCGAGCAGAACGCCCACAAGCAATACTCACTGACAAACAGCGGTGAACGTGCCGCAGAATGCCTCAGCTTTATCAGTAAAAACATATAAATAAACAGATGTTGTGAAGAATCCTTCACAACATCTGTTTATTCTGTTCATACAATTTATCTATCCCCCACTACCACATTATTATAATCTAAATCAGACAGAGAAGTCCTTGGCCCTCTATGGCCATTGGGCACTATCTGCTTGTCAGTGCACAGCACGTCAACCACATACCGTAGGGGAGGGACACAACAATGAAAAAAATTCTGGCAACATTTGCTGTGAGTGGGCTGATTACCATGGCAGGAACAACGGCCCAAGCCGCAGACTATGTCGGCAGCGACCAGTGTTTTCAATGCCATCAAGAAAAATACAATGACTGGCAGTCCAGCGGTCATCCCTGGAAACTGAGAAAAGTGGACAAGGCTCGCTCTGCCAAACTGCCACTCCCTCCAGGCTGGTCCTGGGATGACCTTTCCTATGTCATTGGAGGTGCCAAGCAAAAGGCTCGCTATATCGACAACGAAGGGTACATTGTTACTACGGCCAAAGACGGTTCCGAGGCCAAAACCCAGTATAACCTGCAAGACGGCAGTTGGTCCTTTTACCACAAAGGCGAGAAAAAACCGTACAAGTGCGGACCTTGCCACATGACCGCCTACAACAAAGAAGGCAACCAGGACGGCCTGCCGGGCATGATAGGAACCTGGGCTGAAGATGGCATCGGCTGTGAGGAATGTCACGGCCCGGGAAGCGAACACGTCGCCAAACCGGCGGCAACAAATATTGCCATAAACACGTCAGTCGCATCCTGTGGTAAATGCCACCAACGAGGCGGCATGGGGCCACAGCCACCAGCCAAAGGCGGCTTCATCAGACACCATGAGCAGATCAATGAGCTCATGGCTGGCGCACACAAGGATCTCAGCTGTATTGAGTGCCATGATCCACATAAAAAGGCAATCCTAGCCAAAAATAACTGCGTCGAATGTCACAGCGATATAGCTGAAAAATATGCCAAGAACATCCACAGCCAACAGGGAACGACCTGCGTTCAATGCCATATGCCCAAGGTCACCAAAAATGCGATTAAAGTCTCCCAATTTGAAGGTGATGTCCGCACCCATATCATGAAACTCAACACCGACCCCAAGGTGAGCATGTTCACCACCGTTAAGAAAGATGGTAAAAAATCCACCTACGCCGAAGGCTTCGTCACTCTTGATTTCGCCTGTTTAAGCTGCCATGGCAGCCGTGACCGCGAGTGGGCCAGCAAATATGGAACCAACTTCCACGGCAAATAACGCCTCCCGCCAGAACTCCTCACAACCTCAACCCACACGGGGGAACAGACCGAAAAATTGGTTTAATCCCCCGTGTAGTATTTATCAGCACATTGTGAAAAATCTTTTTCTGATCAGCGCGGCCTTTGTCATCGACAGCAAAATAAAGCATTTGCCCACCAGGCAGGGCATCTCAGAACGGAACACAAAAAAAGGAATGTAAGAAATTGCAGGACAATGCAGGAGACTCTGGTCAGCTGGACAGCTGTTTACAGATGGCAGCAAACCGGACCGGATCAAGGCTGGCTTCACCGACAAAGACGCCGGACAGGCCCGGCAGGTTGACGTAACTGTCCACAGTTTCCGGGCTCAAGGCACCACCATAAACCACGGGGCGGTCGGGATGGACCCGGGTGATAAATTCAGCGGCATCTGCGACCTTGTCGGGCGGCTCCGGGATACGGACACTGGTCGCTTCAACCGGCCCATAAGCCAGAATCATCTCCCGGCAGTCAACATCATTGAGGGCCATGAGCTGAGACATGGTGTAGGGCGAATCGATACAAACGATGGGAGTCAGGTCGGCATCAACGGCCTCGCTCAGCTTGTTTGCCGTATCCTGTGAGGTCTCATGAAAATAACGCCGACGATCTGAATGGCCGATGATAACATAGTCGACCATATTCTTGACCATATCAGCAGCCACAGCCCCGGTATAGGAGCCAAGCGGAAAAGGCGAGATATCCTGAGCAGCCAATGTAACATGCTCCAAATCCAGGGCAGGCAGCAGACGTGACAAAGGCTCAAGGCAGATAAAGGAAGGTGCAATGATCACTTCCAGGTCGGGGCTCGGTCGATAAAGCTAGAGGTGGCCCCGGTTGTTCGGACAGGATGGCGGCAAGAATAAGGTGGGTTGCCT
>JACNLK010000038.1 GCA_014381505.1 Candidatus Desulfatifera sulfidica
GTACGAGATTGACATGGTATCCTCTACAGACGGCTGGGCTGTGGGAGCAAATGGCACTGTCGTGCATTGGAACGGAGATGAATGGTCTCACTGTTTCTCCGCAGGTTCTCGATGAGTTGTCCGTGGAGTTTAAAGCCAGGCTTCAGGTCCTTGAACAAGAGATTTATCAGTTGGCCGGGCGAGAGTTTAACATTCAATCGCCAAAGCAGCTGGGTGTTATTCTCTTTGATGAGCTTGGCCTGCCGCATGGTAAAAAAACCAAGACCGGTTATTCTACAAATGCTGCCGTGCTTGAGAAACTGGCATCCAGACACGAATTACCGGCCCGGATTATCGCTTACCGTAACATGGCCAAGCTTCTCTCTACTTATGTCGAGAAGCTCGCTGGTCTGATTGATCCTGTGTCCGGCCGAGTCCATACCTCGTTCAACCAGACTGTGACGGCCACGGGCCGTTTATCATCGAGTCATCCAAATCTCCAGAACATTCCAATCCGCGGCGAGGAAGGTGGTCGTATTCGACAGGCGTTTATTCCCGGTAATGGATTGATTTTCCTGGCTGCCGATTATTCGCAGATCGATCTTCGGGTCTTGGCTCATTACTCCCGGGATGAGGCCTTGCTGGCGGCTTTCCGTCAGAATGAGGATGTGCACAGTCGGACAGCGGCCGAACTCTTTAATGTCTCGTCCATGCTGGTCACGTCTGAGATGCGCCGGGTGGCCAAGAGTATTAACTTTGGTATTGTATATGGTATGAGCAGTTTTGGCCTGGCCAACCAGCTCAATATTGGCCGCAAGGAGGCTCAGCGTTTCATCGATCGTTATTTCCGACTCTACAGCGGGGTTAAGACCTTTATGGAGAAAATCGTGGCCCAGGCTCGTGAGGATGGTTATGTTACAACACTTTTGGGGCGGCGACGACCTTTGCTGGAGATTGCGGATAAGAATAAAAACAGGCGTGAATTTGCTGAGCGGATGGCGATCAATACTCCGATTCAGGGAACGGCTGCTGATATCATCAAGCTGGCCATGATCCGGGTGGATGAGCAACTGCAAAAGCAGTGCTTGAGTGGCCGCCTTCTTTTGCAGATTCACGATGAGCTTGTCTTGGAATTACCCGAGGTGGAATTGAAGCGGACACGTGAGGTGGTGGTCCAGGCAATGGAACAGGCCTTGGAGTTAGCCGTTCCTCTGGTGGTCAACTGTGAAGTGGGCAGTAGTCTGGCCAAGGGGGTGATGGTATCACAATAATTTTGTGATGTTACAAGGACGCACCTGCCCTGGGTGCAATAGCTTCAAATGCAAATTCCGCCCTGCTGATGTGTGCAGCAGGGCGGAATTTGTGTTTTGGGGAGATCTGTTTTGGTCGGTTTTACTCGCGTTCGTGTAACGGCACAAATGGGCGCTGGGCCGGGCCTGTGTAGATTTGGCGGGGGCGGCCAATCTTGGTGTCTGGATCCTGCATCATTTCATGCCAATGTGACATCCAGCCGGGGAGCCGTCCAAGGGCGAACATGACAGGGAACATGTTGGTGGGGATACGCATGGCCCGGTAGATGATGCCACTGTAAAAGTCGACATTGGGATAGAGGTTGCGTGAGATAAAGTAGTCGTCGTTACGGGCAATCTCTTCCAGTTTTAAGGCGATATCGAGTAAGGGGTCATCAACGTTGAGAGCGGCCAGAGTTTGGTGGCAGGCCTTTTTGATGATTGCAGCCCGTGGGTCAAAGGTTTTGTAGACCCGATGGCCAAAGCCTGAAAGACGGAAAGGGTCGTTGCGGTCTTTGGCTTTTGCGATGTATTTGCCAAAGTCATTGTTGTCACGGTGAATGGCCTCAAGCATCTCGATGACCGCCTGGTTTGCCCCACCGTGCAGAGGGCCCCACAGGGCGCTGATACCGGCTGAAATTGATGCGTACAGGTTGACTCCGGCACTTCCCACCATGCGGACGGTAGAGGTGGAGCAGTTCTGCTCATGGTCGGCATGGAGAATCAGGAGTTTGTTCAGGGTGGCGACGACCTCTGGCTGAACGACGTATGGAATGACTGGTCGATCAAACATCATGTTGAGGAAATTACCGCAGTAGGAGAGATCAGCGCGCGGATAGACCAGCGGGTGGCCGATGGACTTTTTGTATGAAAAGGCGGCGATGGTTCGGATCTTTGACATCAAGCGGGCAGCAGTGGCGATGAAGGCCTCGTAAGGATCAGGCTGGGCTGTCATTTCCGGGTAATAGTTGCACAGGACATTGATCATGGTCGACAGTATCGACATGGGCGAGGCATTGGGTGGAAAATGATCAAAGAAATGGATCATGTCCTCATGCAGGAGGGCATACCGGGCCAGTAAGGCTCGGAATTCGTTGAGCTCCTGGCGGTTGGGGAGTTCGCCGTGCAACAGCAGGTAGGCCACCTCGACAAATGAGCAGCGTTCAGCCAGCTCTTCAATGGGGTAGCCGCGATAATTGAGAATTCCTTTCTTGCCGTCAAGAAAGGTGATGTTGCTCTGGCAGGCACCGGTATTCATGAAACCCGAATCCAGGGTGATATGTCCGCTGTCTTTCAGCAGAGAGCGGACATCGATTGCCTTTTCTTTTTCACTGCCTTCGATGATCGGGAGGGTGTAGGTGGCGTCTTCAACGATGAGTGTAGCGTTTCTTTCTGACATAGCGGATTCCTGTGCTGGCGGTGACGGGAGATATTGCTTTCTCGTGGGGTTAGTTCGTGTTATTCCGGCTTCATGTGGCGTAAAAAGGAAGTGGTGCGCAGTGTGATAAAATGCTGTAAACTGCGTACCTGTTGCCGGGTGGATTGTACCCTGGCACCAGGACTCGGAACCGGGAAGATAGTGAGCAGAAAAACTCTGCCACAAGAACAAACGAACAAACCTTGCGAGAGCTTTTGATATTGAATTGATAATGTACCTGCTTTACTGGAAAAAAGCAAGTCAAGGCATAGATGGATGTGTGTCAACCGCCTGTTCATGGGCTATTGGTTGATTAAAATAATAATATGTCCCTTGGGATCGATGTGTAAAATCTCAAGCGGATTGTTACGGAAGAATACATTTAATGAAACAGATGAACTGTTGTCTGGCACCTGTCAGCCACCTCTATCTCCGCCGTGTGGCACAATTTGAAAATGCGGTCAGTCTTTACCCCGTCAGTTGTGAAAAGCTGTCTGCCGGCCGAAGTGATCAGGAATGGCTCGATGCAGTCTTGAGTGGCGGGGCACGAATTGTTCAACTGCGTGATAAGGAGAGCTCTGATCGCAAGCTCCTGGAAAAGGCCAGGTATTTTCGGGAAAAGACGCGAGAGGCCGGGGCACTGTTTCTGGTTAATGACCGTCTTGATATTGCCCTTTTATCTGGCGCAGATGGTCTACATGTTGGTCAGGATGATTTGCCACCGGCAGAAATTCGTATCCTGGCCCCGGATCTGTTGATTGGTCAATCCTGCAATACCTTGGCGCAAGTCAAGGCTCTGGGGCGAGCAGTGGAACGTCGCGAATCTCCGGTGTCCTATTTTAATATCGGACCTATCTATTCCACGGAAACCAAGGAAGGACTGAAAAAATTCCTTGGCCCTCAGGCAGTTATCAATTTTGCCAAGGCTTGTCCGTTGCCCTTTACTGTCATGGGCGGGATCAAGCTGGAGCATGTGGCAGAGTTATGTGCTGCGGGTGTTAAGCGCATTGCTGTGGTCACTGCTGTCAGTCAGGCAGAAGATATGGCCGCAGAGACCCAGCGCTGGATTACGGCTATTCAGGTGGCGCGTGCGGAGATGATTTGATGTTGCGGGAGCAGGAGGCAACTGCTGAGCGGGAAGAGATTGCGCTTTATATCCGTTATGGTGTGGTTGAGGATGAATTACCTCAGGCGCTCGAGATCCTTGAGCGCTATGGTTCTGATTTTTTTGGTCTGACTCTGCTCAGGTTTTATTATACAGGCCTGCCGGATCCCCATGGTGAAGCATTGCGACGTATCGTCCTTATCACCCACCGGGAAGATCTTTTTCTCTTTGCCCTGTCCAGCAGCAATTATACTTATCTCTGTCTGGTTGATTCCCAACAACAGGCCGTTTGGCTGGGTGAGTTTTCAAGTGGTGTGGTTGATCCTGAATTACTGGATTTTTTTGGCTTCAAAGATGTCGAGGCCTTTCGTGCATTCTGTCCGGATTTGAGCATCTGTCCCGACTATCAACCGATCAGCTCTGCTGCTTCAGAATATTGCCCTTCCTGTTTTGTAAAGGCTGGAGAGGTGCATCATTTCGGCTGCCCTGTGGAAATCTGTCCTTGGTGTGATGCGCAGTTGAGCCACTGTGCCTGTCGTTTTGAGCATCTCGGGGTTGAGGCTCTTGATGACGAAGAGCAGCTCGAACAGCTGGAGCAACTCCTCAACGCAAAGGGGCGTATTCCCTTTGCAAGAGAACACGCCCCATCATTCCCGGCCGCCGGCTCCGATGATTCGGAACCGGCAGACTGATCATCTATTTGCTGTATCTTATTTTTTTGATGAATTGGGGACAATTCATCATTTTTGGCCGTCGATAGATTTCAAATACCGAAACATATCTGAGTCTGAAGACAGTACCAGCGAGCTGTTGGGACCGAGCATGTTCCGGTAGCTTTCCAGGGTTTTGATGAATGCGTAGAAGTCTGGATCCTGGCTGTAGGCCTGACCGTAGATCTTGGTGGCTTCAGCGTCGGCCTGGCCCATAATGGTTACGGCGTCACGCTTGGCCGAGGAGGTGATCTCCTTGAGTTCGCGGTCAACTTTTCCCAGAATTTCTGCTTTTTGCCCTTCACCGGTGGATCGTTTTTCAGCTGCGATCCGTTTCCGTTCAGAGATCATTCGATCATAGACTTTCAGTCGAACAGACTCGATGTAGTTGACCCGCTTGAACATAACATCAGTCAGCTCAATCCCGTATTGCGGGGTGACCTTGGCTGCTGTTTCGAGAATGTGGGTGGCAATCTGATCACGCCCCTGTTTGGGGGCTTCGCCCGGGTTACGGTTCGTTGGGGTCATGGTGTCCATGGACCAGTCAGAGCTGCGGATAATTTCGATCAGGTCATTTTTGTTGACCATATCGCGTACCGTACCATCGATAATATCATCGAGCAGGGACTGTGCCCGAGGCTCGGTCTTGACTGCCTGCATATACTTCAGGGCATCGGAGATCCGCCAGCGGGCGGTCACGTCCAGATAGACAAAGGTCTTGTCATTGGTGGGAACCTGGTTGGGATCGCCATCCCAGATCTGGATCTTCTTCTCAAACAGGTTGACCTGCTGGACAAAGGGGAGTTTCAGGTGCGGACCTGCATCGGTAATGGGCTTGCCCACCGGGGCCCCGAACTGGGTGATCATGGCCTGTTTACCCTCTGAGAGGATGAAGAAGCCATCGTATATAACGATGGCCGCCAGCACAATCAGGCCGACGAGGAAAAATTGTATTGCTTGTTTCATTGTGAGATTCCTTGGCTGTTATTTGCCTGCAGCGGCTTTATTTCCGGAGAGATTCAGCAGAGGCAGAGGCGAGCTCTGGCCTTCGTCCATGATATAGAGAGATTGGACTGAGGGGATAATTTCCTGCATGGTCTCAAGGTACATACGCTGACGGGTAACATCTGTGGCGTTTTTGTATTCGCGCAGGATGTCAAGGAAACGCTCTGTTTCACCCTTGGCCTCATTGGTCCGGTTGATTGAATAGCCATGCGCTTCTTCAACCATTCGCAGCGCGCTACCGCGAGCTTTGGGGATGACCCGGTTGTAGGTTTCTTCGGCCTCATTGACCAGTCGTTTCATGTCCTGATCAGCCTCGTTGACTTCGTTGAAGGCCGGCTTGACCTGGTCAGGTGGATTGATGTCCTGGAACTGAACTGTGCCAATGGCAATGCCTGACTCGAGTGTGTTCAGCTGAGACTGGATTTCACTTTTGACCGCAGCTGCAAGGACGTCGCGGTTACTGAGGACGTAGTCAAAGTCCATGTTGCCGACGATACGGCGGGTGACGCTCTCGGAAACGTCACGCACTGCCTGGCGTACATCCTTGACTTTGAAGAGAAAATGTTGTGGGTCCATGACCCTGAATTGAACAATCCAGGCGACGTTGATGACGTTTTTGTCGGCGGTGAGCATGAGAGATTCCATGTCATAGCCACTTCGGTTAAAGGTGGATGTCTGTCCGGGTTGACGGCTGCGAAATCCAAATTCTTCTTTCCGAATTTCTTCCACGTCAACCTTGTGCAGGACGTCGATGAATGGGATCTTGAAATGGAGACCTGCCTGTACTGTCTTGTTGTATTCACCCAGGCGCAGGATGACTCCCACTTCACTTGGGGCGATCTTGAAAAAGGAGGCATATACCGCCTGGAGCAAGATGACGAACAGGATGATGGAGAAGATTTTTCCAAGCCCAGCCATGGGATTGCGTGGGCCTTTTTGTTCGGGATCCCCCCCGGAACTGTTTTTCTTGGTCCCAGCAAAATAGTTCTGAATTTTGCTGATCAGTTGAGCCACCATTTCTTCAGGTGACTGAGGTCGTTTCTTCTGACCCCATGGTGGTTGTTGGTCGTTGGACATGAGGCTTGTCTCCTGGGTTGTCGACGATCGGGTTTAGTTTCGGTGTGTGCCGGTTATAACAATTGTATGTGTTGCTCTGTATTCCTGTGATCCCATAGGCGTTTTAATCACTTACGAATTGATAGATGTAAGGCTTTTTGAGGGGATTACAAGTGTTGTGGATACTATTTTGCACAGCGGACAAATTATGTCCATGGCTGCTGTTGCATAGATTCTTTCTGCTAAAGTTTACCGGCAGTTGTCCTGATTGTAAAGGAAAAGCGATTTGTTGCCTTCCTGGTTGGAGTCGGGTTGGGGTTGGTCGATCGTCATATCCTTCAGGCAGCAGTTTACAGCTCTATTTTTATTGAAAAGTAGCCGTTTTCAGAGCCGTACTCCAGCTACCGATAAGAACTGTGCATGCCAGTGTAAAGAGGATGGACTGAAAGAGGAAGGAATGTTTGAGTGTTGTGAAGGGTTTTCGGTCCAGAAACCAACCCGCCACAAGGCCTGCAATCAGACCGGCCAGATGTGCGCCGAAATCAGTGTTTTCCCCGGAGCTGCCAGTCATGGCCAGAAGGGCTGCGCCTGACATCAGAGGGATGAAAAGGTGCTGACCGGTGCGCTGTTTCCGGCGTGTGCTGCCCATGGATGAGAGCATGCCGATGAGCCCAAAGACGGCAGTGGAAAAACCGACAAAATGATGCCCTGGTCCATGCCAGAAAACATTCATCAGGTTGCCACAGGCTCCGATGAGCAGAAGTGCAAAAAGCCCAAGGCCGTTGCCAAGAAGGCGGCAGAAGGCGTGGATCAGCACACCCCCCATGAGGCAATTGCCCAGGAGGTGGACGAGGTCGGCATGCAGGGTCAGCGGGGTGAGCAGCCGCCACCACTGTCCCTGATTGAGGATAGCGTCGGAGTCGCCACTGCCGGCCGTAAACCAGATTGATGAAGCATCCCAGGGACCGGTTATGGAATAAAAGATCATCAGGCTGCCAATGAGCAGCAGGGTTGGGGGTTGGAGCAGTGGCGTGAAGTCCTGTTCAGCCTGGAAGGGGGGAGGTGGCCAGTCTCGATTCTCCTGGTCATGGGCTACTATTTCCCGCAGCGCTGCCTCATAGAGACTTTCTGGAACCAGAATGTTTAAACCGTCTTCGGTTTGCTCTAGCCTGTGTGGAATGTTCACTGCCTGGAGAACGAGGGTGCACGTGCCCGCTCGTTCTCCATCATGGGTGTTGAGAATGATCCGATCGTGCGGGGATTTGGTGGCGTATTGTTCCATGGCCGAAAATGCAGGGGGAGTCGGAGAAAGGGTTACGTTTTTATAGGGTAGCTATGGGGAGTTGATTTGGCAATGGTCTTATGGAGGTTGCGGCTGAAAGATTGTCTGCAACGGGGAGAGTGTGGGCACAAAGAAAGGATGGTTTTTTGTGGAAGGCAGGTGTGTAGATTGTTGCATGTCAGATGACATGCAGATCTTGGTGGGGAATGAGGGGTGAATGTGGTGAGGGTGAACAGATATGAAATTTTATAATGGTGCCTCGGGGGAGAGTCGAACTCCCACAAGCTAAGCTCACATGGACCTGAACCATGCGCGTCTACCAATTCCGCCACCGAGGCATGAACCATCTATAAAAAAAGAAGCAGCGAAGTGTATCTCAGTCGAGCATTTTCAGCAAATTCGCAACCTCTGTATAACGATGGCAATATGCCTTTGCGGTGGGTTTTTGTCAAGGCTTTCTTGGTGGTGGATAGAAAAAAGAACATCGAGTATAATGGCTGATTATGGAAATATATAGAGAGCTGGAGCAAATCCAGAAACCCTTCCCGCGGGCGTGTGTAACCATCGGCAATTTCGATGGTGTTCATATCGGACACCAACTCCTTTTTGCTGATGTGGTCCAGAAGGCTTATAAATGTGATGGTACGAGCGTGGCGATCACCTTTGACCCCCATCCTCTGCAGGTTCTGCGTCCCGATGGAATCAAGTTGATCTCTACCTGCGAGCAGAAGACCGAATTGATTGGGTATGCAGGGATTGACGTTCTGGTGATTGTCCCTTTTAATATGAGGTTTGCCACTACGACTGCTGATCATTTTGTTGATGAAGTTCTGCTTCGACGTATCGGGGTGAAGGAACTGGTGGTTGGCTATGATTACGCCTTTGGAAAGGGGCGAGTCGGGAATATTGATTTTCTGAAAAAGCAGGGTGCTGAAAAGGGTTTTGGTGTCACCGTGATCGACGCACATTATGAAGATGGTATGCTGGCCAGTTCAACGAAGATTCGTGAGCTGGTGTGCCAAGGGCGGATGGCCGATGCCAAAAATCTTCTTGGTCGCTATTATCAGATACGAGGGGTGGTTGCACTGGGCAAGCAGCGTGGTGGTCGTGAAATCGGCTTTCCTACGGCCAATCTGTATGTGGACGAAGAGGATCTGGTGCCTAAGATCGGGGTGTATGTGGCCCAGGTCATTTGCAACGGCAAATGCTACGGTGGAGTCCTCAACGTGGGGTATAATCCGACGTTTGACGATCAGCGATTGGTGGCAGAAGTTCATATCTTTGATTTTAACCAGGATATTTACGGGAAGCCCATTAAGGTTAATCTTCTGCGTTATTTGCGGGGCGAGCAAAAATTCGCCGGGATCAGTGAACTTTCGGCCCAAATTGCTCGTGATGTGCTTCTGGCCCGGGAGATTCTGACCCAGCAGCAACAGGAAATTATGCTTTCATGTGAGGAAAAATTTAACAGTTGATCTGTACATGAGCAGGCCGATGACAAAGCAGATGGGGCGCTCCTGAAGAGTTACCGATTTTCTACTTGCATGTGGCCCCAAGGTGTCTATAGTGTAGGCCATCTTAAAAGATACCCCCCTTTTGTCGCAGAGGCTTTCTTGGGTGCTGGTGAACGTGAAATGACCCACTGACTGAGTGAGTGTTGGTGACCCCTTTAAGGAATATATTGAGGAATTTGAATTATGTCTGAAGCGGTACAGGAAGATATTAACGCGGTAATTGCAGAACTCGAGAAAAAATGCGAGCAGCACCCCGAGAGTGTTATGGCCCATCATCATCTGGCGCTGGTCTATCTCAAGATCGGTCGGGTCGAAGATGCCATGAAAGGTCTTGAGCGGGTTCTGGAGATAGACCCCCGTAGTGCCGAGAGTATGATTAATCTCGGGGCTATTTATTTTGGTCGTGGTGATATTGCCAAAGCTCTGGAACTCAATGAGGCTGCAGTGAAGGCCATGCCGCAAGCAGCACAGGGGCATGCTAACCTCGGATTGATCTGGCAGCAGAAGAACGAACTCGATAAGTCCATCGCTGCCTATGAGACAGCCCTGCAGCACGATCCTAAACTTGTGACGGTTTGGGCTAACCTGACCTCCGTGTTGACCATGAAGGGAGAAGATGAGCGAGCCTTGAAAGCTGCACGTAAGGCCATTGAACTTGAGCCGGACAATAATCTGGCCCACAATAACCTGGCTGTGGCCCTCTACTTTGTTGGTGATTTCAAGGCTGCCAAGATTGAGCTGGATAAGGCGGCTGAGCTTGGTTATTCGGTCTCACCTGAGTTTGCAGCCCGGCTCGATGAAAAACTGGCATAACTGTTGAGCGGCAGTTCCAGTTTTTGTGCATTTGAGCCCTTAAGCAGATCCGGTAGGTTTTGAAGTCTCAAATGAACAAGCCTGAATCACTAGTTAGGGTTATGTCAGTATTGTAACTTATTGAACGGTGTTGTCCTGAAGGGAGTCGCTGTGATTTGCTGCCTGTCGTTGAGAGTGTGAAGACATGAAAAAAACAAAGATTACAACTCCCCCCTGGTGCCCGTTCTGTGGTCAGAAGGTGGGGCGGGCCAGCGATGCTATTGAGCGCAGTCTTTCCGAGTTTATGGTTGGGCGTTGTGGTTGTGGTGCTGTCTATACCTGTGACGCCACTGGTCACAATGTTGGTTCTGCCATGGTCGAGGCCATGGTTTTCGCCTGTGACAATAACTGGGATCTTGCCTGGGATTTGATGCCCGAAGACGATTATCTCACAGGGCGTGTCGAAGACTATGATGAGGTCACCCATCAAGTGGTGAATACCAGAAATCTCGATGGCCGACCAGTGCGTGGTGTCCTTTATTTTGTCCGTTTGCACAAGGATATCGCCGAGGTGTCTCGACGAGTCAAGGCCAAGAAAGAACAGCTTGCGGCCCAGGCAAGTCAACGTGAGGTACCAGTCGTGCCTGATGTGGAGCCGGATGTTGAACCAGGACATAAGCCGCTGCGTGCCAATAAAAAGATCGTACGAGAGTTGGTGGACAAGCTCGATGTGGATGGGGCGGTTCGTCTCTGTTTGGATGACAAAAAATCCCTGCGTCTGATGCAGCGCCTTCTCTATGATGCTGATGAGGCCAGGCGTTGGCGTCTGGCGGCATTCATGGGGCAGGTATGTGCCCGGGTGGCGACCCGTGATCCAGGCCAGGTCTCTCAACTGTTGCACCGGCTCTACGAGGCTTGTTCTGATTCGGCGGCCACTCCCTGGGGCATGCTCGAGGCTATTGGCGAGATTGTCAGCGCGCGTACGGATATCTTTGGGGCTTTTACTCGACATTTACTCAGCTACATGGGTGATGAGTCCACGCAGCCTCAAGTTCTGAGGGCTTTGGCTCGAATTGCAGGCCAGCGGTCTGATTTGATTCGGCAGACCCCATTTTATAATTTGTTCCATTTCCTGCAGCATCCAGAACCTCAGATGCGCGGCCTCACAGCCTTGCTTCTGGGGAGAATTAAGGCCACTGAAACAACCACGCAATTGCTTGAACTGGTTACAGACGAGGCCGAATTTGTCATCTGGGAGGCAGGCATCCCCGCAACTGTGACTGTTGGGCAGGTGGCTCGCGAGGCCCTGGCTCTGATTCGTGAAGGAGAAACAAAATGAGTAATAGTGTTATTCAACCCATCGGTAATATCGCACCGGTTGAGAAAAAAGAGAAGAAGCGCTCCTCTGATCCGGCTCAGGCCGAGTATGAAGACGGTCAGGAGTTCCTGAGCAATAAAGAACTGGGCCAGGCAGCCTTGGCCTTCCATAATGCATTGCTGGCCTTTGAAGAAAAGAGCAATGAAAGCGGAGTGGCCAATGCCTCCAATCAGCTGGCCCTGCTCTGTCTGGGACGGGGTGATTATGCAAAGGCACTGGATCATCTTCGTCGTGCCTTTGAGATTTGCGAGCGTCAGGATGACCCCATGAGCATGAATATGCTGTCAAAACAACTCATTCGTGCTCATCGTGGCCTGGGGCAAACCAAAGAGGCCATCAAGCTCGCCTTGGAACTTGTTCACGGGTATAATCTGGATAACAATCCGCACGAGACAGTGCTCACCCTTGAGCAGCTGGCCGAGATCTACATCGAGGCCAATGAAGCGGCTAAGGCTGCGGATACGTATCGCACCATTGCCTCAATACATTCGAGATTTAAGCATAAGAAGATGGCGGCAGAATTTGTTCGAAAGGCTGAAGCACTGGAGGCCCCCGCTCAATAAGGGCGGAAATCTGAATCATGTTTACAGGAATTGTTGCAGGCATGGGCACTTTGCTTCGGAAACGGGGCGCAGGTGGCGGATTGACATTTGAAATTGAATCTGCTTTTGATCTGCCTGATCCCCAGGAGGGTGAGTCCATTGCCATCAATGGTGTTTGTCTGACGGCCTACAATATAAACGGTCGCCGGTTCAGTGCCGATGTTTCCCCAGAGAGTTTGTCGCGTACCACGCTTGGTGAAATGGCAGTGGGGGGGCATGTCAATATGGAACGGGCTCTGCGTTTGTCTGACCGCCTGGGAGGGCATCTCGTTTCCGGCCATGTGGACTGTGTTGCAGTTGTTCGAGAGCGAAAGACCCAGGGTGATTATACCTTGTTTGATTTCACCTATCCCGCTGAGTTTGATCGCTATGTTATTGAAAAAGGTTCGATCACCATCAGCGGCGTCAGTCTGACCGTGAACTCTTGCAGTTCCGGTCAATTTTCAGTCTCGATTATCCCGCATACCTTGCAGGTCACTGCATTGGGTGAGCTTAAAAGTGGTAGCCGGGTTAATATTGAGGTTGATATTATCGGCAAGTATGTTGAAAAACTTTTGTCCATCGATCCGGCGAAGGGAGCTGCGTCAGCTGGAACGAGTACTATAAATCCGGCCTTTCTGGCCGAAAATGGATTTTTCTAATCGGGCTCTTTGGTAAATGGATCCGGTGTTATTGTTAATTTTTTGATTGGATAGAGTTATGGCAGTCAGCACAATAGAAGATGCGTTAGAGGATATTAAAGCCGGTAAAATGGTCATCCTGGTTGATGACGAGGATCGGGAGAATGAGGGTGACCTGTATATGGCCGCTGAGTTTGTTACTCCTGAGGCCATTAACTTTATGGCTCGCTACGGTCGTGGCCTGATCTGTCTGACCCTGAGTCCGGATCTGGTTGACAAGCTGGAACTGCCGATGATGGTCAATGATAACAAGTCGCCCTATGGCACAGGCTTCACGGTCAGTATCGAAGCCCGAACCGGTGTGACCACCGGCATTTCAGCTGCTGACCGTGCCCGGACCATTGAGGCTGCCGTGGCCGTTGATGTCAAACCTACAGATATCATCAGCCCCGGGCATATCTTCCCTCTGCGCGCCCGTGAAGGCGGGGTTCTTGTGCGTCTTGGTCAGACCGAGGGGTCAGTGGATCTCTCGAGGCTGGCTGGATTGCGGACGGCGGGAATCATCTGTGAGATCATGAAAGAAGACGGTACCATGGCGCGGATGCCGGATCTCGAGACGTTTTCCGCAGAACATGACATGAAGATCATTACCATTGCTGATCTTGTGGCCTACCGTCTGCGACAGGATCTTTTGGTTCACCGTGCAGCTGAGGCTCGTCTGCCCACCAGCCATGCGGGTGAGTTCAGGGCGGTGGTTTACACCAATGATGTTGATGCCCATGAGCATGTCGCTCTGGTCAAGGGGGATATCGACCCGGAGAAACCTGTCCTGGTTCGGGTTCATTCCGAGTGTCTGACCGGTGATGTCTTTGGCTCGGCCCGTTGCGATTGCGGGTCTCAGTTACACGCGGCCATGCAGATGATTGAGCAGGAGGGAAGTGGTGTGATCCTGTATATGCGTCAGGAAGGTCGTGGCATAGGCCTGGTTAATAAGTTTAAGGCGTATCGCCTTCAGGATGAAGAGGGGATGGATACGGTCGAGGCCAATATTAAGCTTGGGTTTAAGCCTGATCTTCGTGATTACGGGATTGGCGCCCAGATCCTTCGTGATCTTGGGGTTCGGACCATGAGCCTGTTGACCAATAATCCGAAAAAAATTGTTGGACTTGAAGGGTATGGTCTCAAGGTTGTTAATCGGTTTCCCATTGAGATGGAGGCCGGTGATGATAACAAGGGCTACCTGCAGTGCAAGAGAGATCGGATGGGTCACTTGATGGAAATTGACGAAAAATAAGAAAGGCGTTTTCTCAGGTTGTGGTTAGGCTGGGGAATTAATACATTGAACGGACTGTTGAACACATTGCCGTAATCCGGTAGATGTGAATCATCTCAGTTAAAAGGTGAGGATAATGGCAAATTATATTGAAGGAAATCTTAAGGCAGACGGCAAGAAGTTTTCGATCGTGGTTGCCCGTTTTAACTCGTTTATCTCCGAGAAGTTGCTCGAGGGGGCTATTGATACCCTTCTCCGCTCCGGAGCCCAGGAGCACGATATTGATGTGATTCGAGTTCCGGGTGCCTTCGAAATTCCGCTGATTACCAAGCAGCTGGCTGCATCCCAGAAATATGATGCCGTAATCTGTCTTGGTGTTGTCATTCGCGGAGCCACACCTCATTTTGATGTGGTTGTAAGCGAAGTTTCTAAGGGAACTGCACAGGTCGGACTTGAGACTGGTGTTCCGGTCCTGTTCGGAGTGTTGACCACCGAAAATATCGAGCAGGCCATTGAGCGTTCCGGCACCAAAGCTGGTAACAAAGGCGCTGATGTGGCTGTTGCTGCCATTGAAATGGCCAATTTGGTCGGCTTGTTGAAATAACCCCACTGCAGTTTTTTCCGAGGTTCAATGGTTTTGAGCCTCGGGTTTTTGTATATTACGTCTGGATAATGAATTATGGGAATACGGCGGCGGGCCCGAGAAGCGGCATTGCAGTTTCTGTTTCAAGATGACATGGCCGCTGTTGCGGACCTGGTTGTCGGTGATGAACTCAGTGAGCGCTTTGAGCGTTTTTGTATCCTTTACGAGGTGGCCAAAAAAGCTCATCCCTATGCCCTGGAAATCCTACAGGGAGTACGTGACCATCGTCGTCGCATCGATGACCTTATTGCAGCCAGCGGGAGCAACTGGCGGGTTGAGCGCCTGACGACCGTTGATCGAAATCTTCTTCGGGTAGCTGTCTATGAAATGGCTGTCCGTGATGATGTTCCGGTGCAGGTGGCTATTAATGAGGCAATCGAAATTGCCAAACGCTACGGTACACATGAGTCGCCCTCTTTTGTGAATGGGGTGCTTGATGCGGTGAAAATGGCTCTTTCTTCTTCCCAGGCCAGCTGATATGGCAGGACGGCAATCGACACCAACAAGGCCAGCTTTGAAACAGGAGGCTGTTGCCGTTTTTGGAGTCTTTGTCGCTTCGTATGTCCTTTTGAGCCTTGTCGCTTCTGATTTTGCGGCGGGCAACTGGGGCGGACGTGTTGGTCAGCTGTTGGCCCAGGGATTGTTTGGCTTTACCGGTCGTGGTGCATATCTCCTGGCCGCTCTCCTGCTCTTTTTTTCTCTCCTCTTCTTTAGTCCCAGGATGTCTTTTGAGCGATTGCCGCAGATTACGGCCGGACTGACCGGTGCGGTGATTGCCGCCTGTGGTCTGCTTTCAGCCTCGTCTCTTCAGGCCTGGGGCAGCCTTGATAGCGGTGGCTTCCTTGGTCGAACTGTTTTTGTTTTGGCCCGTGGGTTGATTGGAGGTCCGGGGACTGTTCTTTTTCTTTGTTTGCTCCTCTTGATTGCATTGATGCTCGCCGTCCGTTTTTCTCCCTATGGTCTGGCAAACGGAGTCTGGTGTGGTTGTGGGAGTATGGTTGCGCTGTTCACCCGGCTTGTTCGGAGGAAGCAGAGTAGCACGATCGCGACCACTCGGGCGCAATCTGTCAAACAGGCCCCAGTTTTGGAAAAGGTGTCGGAGAGGTTGCCTGGGGATGTTGTGCCAGTGCTCAAGGAGCCAGTCCAATCCAGACAGTTGCCACTCGGTGATGAGGACTTTGCCCTGCAGCCTGTGGCTCGCGGCGACTGGAGACTTCCTCCCCTGTCCTTTCTTGATCGTCCGGATGAAGATCAGCAGCAGGTGGACAAAGAAGTCTATTATCAGGTTTCCAAGCAACTTGAGCAGAAGCTCAAGAATTTTGGCGTCACAGGTCGTGTGGTGGGTATTTCCCCCGGACCTGTTGTCACTACATATGAATATGCGCCAGCAGCTGGAGTCAAAATCAACAAAATTGTTGCCCTGGCCGATGATCTGGCCCTTGGCCTCAAAGCCCAGTCGGTTCGTGTTGTGGGGTCAGTGCCGGGCAAGGCCGCTCTTGGGATTGAGATTCCCAATCCCCTGCGGCAAATTGTATATATTCGTGACCTGATGGTTGGTGAGGAATATCGGGATAATAAAGCAAAGCTTTCCATTGCTCTTGGTCTCGATGTGGTTGGCAGTCCTGTTGTTGCTGACCTGGCCAGGATGCCGCATTTGCTCATTGCGGGCGCCACGGGCTCGGGTAAGAGTGTGGCCATTAATACTATTATTGCCTCTCTTCTTTATAATGCCACCCCAGCTGAGGTCCGCTTGTTGATGATCGATCCAAAGCGGATCGAGCTGTCTGGTTATGAGGGAATTCCCCATCTCCTTCATCCTGTGGTCGTTGAGCCCCGACTGGCTGCCCGTGCCCTCAACTGGGCAGTTCGAGAAATGGAGCGTCGTTATTTGCTTCTTGAAGAAGCCAGGGTGAAAAGTTTTGATTCCTATAATGAAACGGCCGAGGAAAAACTTCCCTATATAGTGATCATCGTTGATGAGTTGGCAGATCTGATGATGGTTGCCTCCAAAGATGTGGAAACAGCCATTGCTCGTTTGGCGCAGATGGCGCGGGCGGCAGGTATGCATCTCATACTGGCCACACAGCGACCCTCGGTTGATGTGCTCACTGGTCTGATCAAGGCCAATTTCCCCACTCGTATTTCCTTTAAGGTTGCCTCAAAGATAGATTCGCGCACCATTCTGGACGGCTCTGGTGCTGAGCATCTTTTGGGCAACGGCGATATGCTCTTTATGCCCCCTGGCAGTATTGGTCTCCAGAGAATTCATGGAGCTTATATCTCTGAGGCTGAAACTGATCGGATCGTCCAGTTTCTCAAGGAGCAGGGCGGTGAGGCATATGATGAGTCTGTCATGGCTGAGGTTGAGGCCGAACAGGGGGGGCAGGAGGATGATGCAAGCAGTGATCGGGACGAGTTCTATGACCAGGCCGTGGCCTTGGTGACCGAGTCTGGGCAGGCGTCCATATCCATGGTTCAACGGCGGCTCAGGGTGGGGTATAATCGAGCTGCGCGAATGATTGAAGAGATGGAGCGTCAGGGCATAGTCGGGCCGGCTGATGGCGCCAAGCCACGTGAAATTCTGGTCCGTTCTTCCTACGAATAGACCCCAAGAGAGCTCCAATTAATTTTCTTGACAATTGTAGGGCAACAAATTATAAGATTAGCTTTGTTGAAAATGAGTGACTGTTCATTTATTGCGTTGCACTTTTAGTGTTATAAAAACTTAATAAAAATGAGTTGTTACTTAGTTTTTGTCTAAGTGTCTGGGCCTCGAGAGATGGGGTTTGGGTGCTTGGTAAATAAGAGGTTAAGTTGGCCCAGTCGGTTCTGGGTCGCAAAAGTAAAAATAAACCGAGGAGGTAGTTTAATGCCAAGTTACGTAGATCCTTCCAAGTGCGATGGTTGTAAGGGCGGCGACAAAACAGCGTGCATGTACATTTGTCCCAACGACCTGATGGTACTTAACAAAGAAGAGATGAAGGCCTACAATCAGGAGCCCGATGCTTGCTGGGAGTGTTACTCCTGTGTCAAGATTTGTCCGCAGGGCGCGATTTTTGTTCGTGGATACGATGACTTCGTACCCATGGGCGGTCAGGTTCATCCCATGCGTAGTGCCGATTCCATCATGTGGACTGTTAAGTTCCGTAATGGTAACATGAAGCGCTTCAAGTTCCCCGTTCGTACTACCTCTGAGGGTGCTGCTAATGCCTATCCCGGTGAGAAGGGTGCTAACCTTGATGATGAGTGTCTGCTGCTCGAGAGCGATCTCCCGACACCAAAATAATTCATTCTTGAATCGTTAAGAAGAATTGTAAATCAAATCTTTTATTATTTAGTAAGGAGATTTTAATATGGCATTACCGAATAAACCCAAAGGTGAAATCGACGCCGTTGTGAATCCAGAGATCGTTGAGCACGATGTCGACGTACTCATTGTCGGTGGTGGTATGGCCGCTTGTGGCTGTGCTTTCGAGATCAAGAAATGGGCCAGCGATGACCTGAAGATCACCCTCGTTGACAAGGCTTCCCTTGAGCGCTCTGGTGCTGTTGCCCAGGGTCTGTCAGCTATTAATACCTACATTGGTGAGAACCCCATTGAGAACTACGTAAAGATGGTCCGTAATGACCTGATGGGCGTTGTTCGTGAGGATCTGATCTATGACTGTGGACGTCACGTTGATGAGTCCGTAAAGCTTTTCGAAGAATGGGGTCTGCCCATTTGGAAGAAAGATGCTGACGGCGAGAATCTTGACGGTGCCAAGCCAGCCCCGACTCTCCGTGAGGGTGGTACTCCGGTTCGTACCGGTAAATGGCAGATCATGATCAACGGTGAGTCTTACAAGTGTATCGTTGCAGAGCCTGCCAAGACCGCATTGGGCGAAGAGAACTGCCTTGAGCGTATCTTTATCGTGAAAATGCTTCTCGATAAAAACAAAGCCAACCAGATTGCCGGTGCTGTAGGTTTCTCCACCCGTGAGAACAAAGTACACGTATTCCGTTGCAAAACCTCTCTGGTAGCTTGTGGTGGTGCTGTTAACATTTTCCGTCCCCGGTCTACCGGTGAGGGTAAAGGCCGCGCCTGGTACCCCGTATGGAATGCTGGTTCCACCTATACCATGTGTGCTCAGGTTGGTGCTACCCTGACCATGATGGAGAATCGTTTCACCCCAGCCCGTTTCAAAGATGGATACGGTCCGGTTGGTGCTTGGTTCCTTCTCTTCAAGGCAAAAGTACAGAACGGTCTTGGTGAGTTCTATGCCAACACCGACGCAGTTAAGGATGAGCTTGAGAAGTTCATGCCTTATGGTGCCTCTGCTGTTACCCCCACCTGCCTTCGTAACCACCTGATGCTCAATGAGCTGAAAGAGGGTCGCGGACCCATCTATATGGCTACCGATGTTGCTCTGAACGCCTTCCTTGAAGAACGTCGCGATGCCGGCATGGATGAGAAGTCAGTGAAGAAGTTCTGGAAGCATCTTGAGTCTGAGGCCTGGGAAGATTTCCTTGACATGTCTGTTGGACAGGCTGGTCTCTGGGCCGGTGCCAACATTGAGCCTGAGAAAATCGGTTCTGAGATTATGCCCACCGAGCCCTACATGCTGGGTTCTCACTCCGGTTGCTGCGGAATCTGGACCTCTGGTCCGGAAGAAGCCTGGGTTCCCGATGTTGCCAATGAGTCTCGTGCTCATAAGTACAAATGGGGCTACAACCGCATGACCACCGTTGATGGACTCTTCACCGCCGGTGATGGTGTTGGTGCATCTGGTCATAAGTTCTCCTCTGGTGCCCATGCAGAGGGTCGTATTGTTGCCAAGCAGATGGTTAAGTTCTGCCGTGACAACGCTGACTTCAAGCCTGAGCTCAAGCAAACTGCTCAAGAGCTGGCCGATGAGATTTACGCACCGGTTAGATTGTACCATGAGCATGTTGGAGCTTCTACTGCTTCAGATGTTAACCCCAACTTCTGTAAGCCAGCCGGTATCATGATGCGTCTCATGAAGGCCACCGATGAGTATGGTGGTGGTGTTGCGACCTACTACATGACCAGCGGCAAGCTGTTGGGCATCTGTCTTGATCTTCTGCGCATGCTTCGTGAAGATGCTGAGAAGATGGCGGCTGGTGATCTCCATGAGCTTCTTCGCGCCTGGGAGAACTATCACCGCATCTGGTGTGTTGAGACCCATATTCGCCACATCGAGTTCCGTCAGGAATCCCGTTACCCGGGTTTCTATTACCGCTCTGATTACCCGACCGTTGATGACGAAAACTGGAAGTGTTTCGTCAACTCCACTTTCAATCCTGAGACTCAGGAGTGGCTGTGTGAGAAGGTCGAGTGTATCAACATTGTTGAGACCGATCCTTGGATCTAATCAACCAGTTTCTGGTTGTTTGATCTAGCTGTGTAAATCTCCAGGAGTCATCTGACTCCTGGAGATTTTTCTGTATTCGGAGTATGTTTGTGGCTCAGTCCGCTGAAAGGATCAGTCCTTTTGTCGGCCTGAACCACAAAGTGAGTCCATGTGTACGTTTTTACGGTATAAATCGTTTGGTAATTGAAGTCTCTATAATGACTGTCACTTCCCCTTGGCGGTGGGAGTGGGAGACCTCAAAGATAAATAAGAGAGCAATGGAGGAAAGACATGACTGACGAGCAAGGCACCACTGGTGCAATTTTGGTCGTAGGCGGGGGTATCAGCGGGTTGACTGCTGCGCTTGAAGCCGCTGAAGTCGGAAATGACGTATTCTTGGTCGAGAAGAACGCCTATATGGGCGGTCGCGTGTCACAGCTGAATCAGTATTTTCCCAAGCTGTGTCCACCGAGCTGCGGACTTGAAATCAATTTCAAGCGCGTGAAGGATAATCGTCGTATCCGTACCTATACCATGACCACGGTTACATCTGTAACCGGCGGGCCAGGCAACTACGAGGTAACACTCGAGACTGCCCCTCGCTATGTCAACAGCAATTGCACCGCCTGTGGCGAATGCGCAGCTGCCTGTCCTGACGAGATCGATAACGAGTTCAACTTTGGTATGGACAAGTCCAAGGCCGCCTATCTTCCACACGAGATGGCCTTCCCGAGCCGTTATGTGATCAATAAGGATGCACTTTCTGCCGAGGGTGCCGAGGCAGTCAAGTCTGCCTGTAAGTATGGGGCCGTAGATCTCGACATGCAGACCGAGACTCGCACCGTCAATGTGGCTTCCATTGTCTATGCCACTGGCTGGACTCCTTACGATCCCACCAAGATGGATAACCTGAAGTTTGGTCAGTCCAATGCTATTGTCACGAATATGATGATCGAGCGAATGGCTGCTCCTGCCGGTCCTACTGGCGGTGCTATTCTTCGTCCTGGTGATAACAAGGAACCTGAGTCTTTCGCATTTGTTCAGTGTGCCGGTTCTCGTGATGAGAATCACCTCGAATTTTGCTCTTATATCTGCTGCATGGCTACCTTCAAGCAGATGACCTACATTCGCGAGCGTTATCCAGAGGCCAAGATCTATGTCTTCTACATTGATCTTCGTACCCCTGGAAAATATGAAAAGTTTCGCGAGAAACTGATGGATGATGCGAACTCTACCTTTATCAAGGGTAAGGTTGCTGATATTATTCCTGAGGCCGATGGCAGTGTAACTGTAGTTGCTGAAAACGCCGTAACCGGCGAGAAGATCAAGCAAAATGTTGAGATGGCCGTGCTGGCTACGGGTATGCAGCCCACTCAGGCCATTGCTCCGGTAAATGGTGGTCAGGAGATGGACAGCAATGGTTTTGTTGTCTCTGATCCCGCAACCGGTATTTTGTCCGCAGGTTGTGCCCGTAAGGCCGCCGATGTTGTTACCAGCAATCAGTCTGCTACTGCAGCTGCCTTAAAGGCAATTCAGGTTACCAGGAGGTAAGAAATCAATGGATAAGAAAATTTGCGCCTATATCTGTACAGGGTGCGGTATCGGAGAAGCCCTGAATATTGAAGAGCTTTCCGGCATCGCCTCTGGTGAGATGTCAACCGAATGCAAGGAGCATTCCTGCCTCTGTGGTACTGAGGGTCGGGCATTCCTTGAGGCCGATAAGGCCGATGGCATCAATACCTTTGTTATTGCTGCATGCTCTCCGCGGGTCATGCAGAATGAATTTGAACTTGGTGATGATACGATCACCGTCCGTGCTAACCTGCGTGAGCAGGTGGTCTGGTCTGCCGGAGCAGCCGAAGAGGGTCAGGAAGATTCTCACCAGGAGTGGCTTGCTGAAACTGCCGGGGACTATCTTCGCATGGCATGTGCCCGTGCTAGAAAGACTGAAATGCCTGAACCTTTTCAGCTGGAGACCCTGCACAAGGATATCCTGGTCATGGGTGGTGGACTTTCAGGTTTGACTGCCGCGCGCGAGGCCTCTTTGGCGGGCAGCAAGGTAACCCTGGTTGAGCGTGCTGCTCAACTTGGTGGAAAGGCTCTTGGCTGGGCCAAGCAGTTCCCCACTAAGGCTCCATATGCCGAACTTGAGGACTCTTCCATCGGTGCGATGATTGCCGAGGTTGAGGGTGATTCCAATATCACCGTTGTTCTTAACACTGAGGTGGCTCGTATTGGCGGATCCCCTGGTGATTTTGGTGTGACCTTGAAGCCCGCTGGAACCACGTCTGAGTGGGACGCTCCAGCTAAGGTTGCTGTCGATGAGCAGGATAAGATCGACAAGGGTGAGATGGAAGATCCCAATGCCGGCATGAAGCCCTATGCGGAGACCAACGCCGATGCGCAGAAATTTGGTGCTGTGGTTCTGGCCACCGGCTGGGTTCCGGCCGATGTCTCCGGGTACGAGCATCTGGGTTATACGGACAATGATAAGGTTGTGACCAACGCCGAGTTTGAGAAGATGGCCAAGGATGGCAATCTTTCCGGTATTAACTCCGTGGCCTTTGTCATGAGCCCCGGAGGTGAGGAGCACGATCAGGATTTCCCGTATGCCAACTCTGTGACCTCCATGGTCGCTTTGAAGCAGGCCAAATATGTGCGTGAGAACAACGCTGATGCCAAGGCATTCATCCTGTATCAGCACATGCGTACACCCGGCAACATGGAAATGTTCTATAAGGGTGTGCAGCAGGATGACGGTATCTTCATGACCAAGGCTGCAGTCACCTCTGTTGTTGCCAGCGACAACGGTTGTACTGTTTCCGCCAAGGATACCCTTCTGGGTGAAGATCTGAATCTTGATGTGGATCTCGTGGTTCTGGCGGCCGGTATGGAGCCCACCACTTTGCATGAGAACTCCATTAATCTTGCCTATCGTCAGGGCCCTGCCTTCCTTGATCTGGATCTGTTCGATGGTTATGCCGACTCCCATTTCATCTGCTTCCCGTACGAGACTCGCCGGACCGGTATTTATACCTGTGGCGGTGTGCGTAAGGCCATGAACATGGAAGAGTCCATTGATGATGCCACTGGTGCCGCACTCAAGGCAATTCAGTGCATCGAGTCTGCTGATCGTGGAGTCGCAGTTCATCCACGTTCTGGTGACCAGACCTTCCCTGAGTTCTTCATGCAGCGCTGCACCCAGTGTAAACGTTGTACTGAGGAGTGTCCTTTTGGCGCACTTGATGATGACGAAAAAGGTACCCCGCTGCCAAATCCGACTCGCTGCCGTCGTTGTGGTACCTGTATGGGTGCATGTCCTGAGCGTATCATTGGCTTTAAGGATTACAATGTCGATCTGATCGGTTCCATGATCAAGGCCATTGAAGTTCCTGAGGATGATGACGATAAGTTGCGTATCCTTGTTCTCGTCTGCGAGAACGATGCTTATCCGGCACTTGATATGGCCGGTATGCGCAAGCATAAGATCAACCATATGCTGCGTTTTGTTCCGGTTCGCTGTCTTGGTTCTGTGAACATGGCCTGGATCCGTGATGCTCTTTCTGCAGGTCTTGATGGTGCAATGCTCATTGGTTGTAAGTACGGTGACGATTATCAGTGCCACTTTGTCAAGGGTTCTGAAATTGCCAACAAGCGGATGGAAAATATTGGTGACAGCCTCTCCACCTTGGGCCTTGAGCCTGAGCGTGTTCGTTCTGAGCAGGTATCCATCACTGATTATGACAAGCTTCCACAGTTACTCAATGACTTTGTTGACGAAATTGTCGAACTTGGAGCGAATCCATTCAAGGGCTTCTAGTCCTGTTGTAGCACGATCTTCCGGTGTTCAGGCTTGCAAAATAGCCTGAACACCGGTAACATGCTTTCAAGCCCACAGGGTGTTACTCGTATGCGATGCCGTGACTCGGTATTGGATCAATGAACAGGAGGAGAAGAAAGATGAATGTTCAACCAGATTTAGATTTTATTAAATACCTGAAAGGGGCGGGCGGTGATACCCTGAAGAAGTGTTATCAGTGTGCCACCTGTTCTGTTGTCTGTCCGTTATCAACTGACGACAAGCCTTTCCCTCGTAAGGAAATGATATGGGCACAGTGGGGACTCAAGGATAAGCTTGTTGCTGATCCTGATATTTTTCTCTGTCATCAGTGTGGTGATTGTACCGCATATTGCCCGCGAGGTGCCAAGCCCGGTGATGTACTCGGTGCTATTCGTGCCTATTCCTACACCCATTATGGTTGGCCCGGTGGGCTGGCTAAGATGGCATCCAGTGCCAAGGGCTTGCCGATGCTGATTGGTATTCCTGCCCTGATTATATTCGTCCTCTGGGCGATCTCAGGTGGAATGGTTATTCCTTCAGCTGAGTCTTTCAGTCATTACGGGTATCAGAAATTTTTTGGTTCTTGGGATTTTCATTGGCTGAGCAAGAATGTTTTCTTTATTGATTTAATGATGCTGCCGGCAGCAGGTCTTGCCGTCTATGCCGCTTATCGCGGTGTTTCCACCATGTGGAAGGCAATGTCAGCCAATGCGGGAATGGAATCGGCCTTCAGGCCTTCAGTTCCTCAGTTTGTGAAAGAATTTCTGTGGCCCTCCGTTAAGGAGATTGTTCAGCATAATCGTTTCAATGAATGTAAGACCAACATTGATCGTGTGAAGGGTCATCTGCCCTTGATGCTCTCCTTTATTGGCTTGTTCATTGTCACTGCATGGTCCGCGTTGGCCAATGACGTCCTCGCTCTCATTCCTGGTTTGGAAGGCCTGCATGGCCCCATGTCTGTCTGGAATCCTGTAAAAATACTCGCCAATGTCTCAGCTGTTGCTCTGATTGTCGGTGTTGGTATTCTGTGGAGTAATCGGGCCAAGGCTGAGGCTGATAATGGTGTCAGTGGAACCTTTTATGACTGGTTTCTGATCTGGGAGATTATGGCGGTAGGTGTTACCGGACTCTTGGCCGAGGTTGCACGTTGGTCTGGTCTTGCTGCACCTGGCTACATCATTTACTTCCTGCATCTGGTTTCAGTTATGATGTTGTTTCTGTATATGCCCTATACCAAGTTTGCCCATCTGGTTTATCGGACTTTTGCCATGGCCTTTGAGCGTTATCGTGAAAGCGCCTACGGTAAAAATCCACTGGACAGTTGATCGTTTATTGACCGGTTGACGGGTTGAAAAAAGAGGCTGCGATATCATATCGCAGCCTCTTTTTTTTTGTTTTTAAGGCCTGGCCTGCACGGGAGGGCTTACTGGTGATACGCAGTTTCGGTATAATTGAGTATTCTGCTTGCAGAATACTGCTGAAAGAATGGGGTGGGGTGCCGGTGTTAATTTTCTGGATATGTTGTGCTTAACGTGTCTTGAAACATTCGATCAAAAGTGTGCTGACGCCCACTTAGGTGAAGCGCGGGTCATCTCATTTTGTTGATTTGCAGAAATGTGCCCAAGGTCTCAAAAAAATATTGCCTTGTCCGGTCGAAGCATGTATGTTTGTAGTCTTTGCATGCTGGCGTAGCTCAATTGGCAGAGCAGCTGATTTGTAATCAGCAGGTTGCGGGTTCGAGTCCCATCGCCAGCTCCAGGGATAAAAAAAGTTTTGCATTTCACATAAAAGAATGGTATGTGGAGGCCTCCTGTTTCAAGGTTGGTCAAAATCATGGAGGGGTTCCCGAGTGGTCAAAGGGAACAGACTGTAAATCTGTCGGCAGCGCCTTCGGAGGTTCAAATCCTCCCCCCTCCACCATCTTTTTTAGTTTTATATTAGTCTGTGAATAGATAGAACGCGTGCGGGAATAGCTCAATTGGTAGAGCATCAGCCTTCCAAGCTGAGGGTTGCGAGTTCGAGTCTCGTTTCCCGCTCCAGCATTGCAGTAAATTGTAGTTTTTTAGCGGCGCCCACGTAGCTCAGTCGGTAGAGCGCATCCTTGGTAAGGATGAGGTCACCAGTTCAAATCTGGTCGTGGGCTCCAGTAAAGAGCAGTAGTGAATTATTTCAAATGGCCAGAGGAGACGACGATCATGGCAAAAGAGAAATTTGAAAGAACAAAACCGCATGTCAATGTAGGCA
>JACNLK010000018.1 GCA_014381505.1 Candidatus Desulfatifera sulfidica
TTAGATTGTGAGAGCGTAGCGAACCATAATCTGAACCGGTGGTTGGACTGCTCCGGTAAATATATAGAAAAGAGCTTTTGGGTCTGAGGGGTGCGAATCAGTCGGCAGGGTGGCAGAAAGGCGGGAGTCGTCTACCGTCATTGCTGACAATTCAGAAGTGTGAAGAGGATTTCTGGAGAAATGTCTTTTGGTTTGCTCCAATAAAAAAAGGCGATCTCCATTTAGGAGATCGCCTTTTTTTATTGGGATCAATCCAGCTGAACTTATGCAGCGTTCTTACGGCCTAATAGAGGATTAATCCAGATGCCGCTCAAGAACCATGAATAGGCCCATGTACCAAGGATAATCATGACAAAGGCTTTGATGATATCCATGGATGTGCCATCCAGGGAAAAACCAGGGACGAAGCCAAACAGAAAGGGGCCAAGGTAGAGAAATTTGGCAAATTTAAAGGCTGTAAAAGCAGTCTTCCACATGTTGGCCTTGGCGATCGTTGCACCTGCAAAAGCAGCAATACAGACGGGAGGCGTAATATTGGAGTCTTGAGAGAGCCAGTAGACAATCATATGTGCTGCCAGTTCATTAACGCCGAGGTGGGTCAGTGCAGGGACTGCGACCACTGCAGTGATCAGGTAGGCTGCTGTGACCGGTACACCCATACCCAGAACCAGGGAAGCCAAGGCAATGAGCAGGATGGTCAGCACCAGTGAACCGCCAGCCAGTTCGATGACGATATCGGCAAAGGTCAAGACAAGCCCGCTGAAGGTGAGTACGCCAATGATAATGCCAATGACACCCACAGTCGCACCAATCTTGAGGCTGCTTTCCGCTCCTTTGCGAGACGCTTCGAGAAATTCTTTTGGTCCGATCCGGGTCTCTTTCTTAAACCAGCTTACGACAATACAGGAGCAAAGACCAATAATGGCCGAATAGCCTGGAGAATAGCCCATGAGCATGAAGATAGTGATCACAACCAGGGGCAGCGTGTAGTACCATTCGCTTTTGAAAATAGCCATGGCACTTTGCTCGGATTTTTCTCCAACAATATTGTACATTTTTGCTTCGTAATGAACCATTACAAAGACAGAAAAGAAGTACATTATTGCCGGAAACAGGGCAACAAGCATGATTCGTGAATAGGGCTGTCCTGTCAGCTCAGCCATGATAAAACCACCTGCTCCCATGATAGGGGGCATGAACATTCCTCCAATGGAGGCTGCAGGCTCGATGGCACCTGCTACATGTGGTCTGAATCCGGCCTTTTTCATCATTGGGATGGTAAAAGCGCCAGTAGAAACAGTGTTGGCAATGGCGCTGCCCGAAATAGAACCAAACAGTCCCGAGGCAATGACTGCAACTTTACCGGGCCCGCCAATTTTATGCCCCACTGCAGCCAGGGGAAAGTCGATGAAAAATTTCTGGGCGCCGCATTTTTCAAGAAACGCGCCAAATAAAACAAAGAGAAGAATATAGGTGGCAAGGACATTGGCCATGATGCCAAAAATGCCGTCACTCTTGTAGAAAATTGAAGTACAAAGCGCCGGAAAGGTATCACCTGCATGGGAGACCAGGTCGGGCATGTAGTCGCCATAGACACCATAGAGAAGCATTAAGATACCAATGAAGACAAAAACATTGCCGACAACTCGTCGGGCAAGCTCAATGCCTAGCAACACACCGATAACTGCAATTGTCATGTCCAGTGGTGTTTCCGCCCCTGTTCGGTAATTGATGACCTCAAAGTTTACAATCCAGTAGCCAATGGTTCCGATTGATAAGAGAATCAGGAAGTAATCAACCGCCCGCATAATTCTGCTTTGGGATTTGTATAACAAAAAGACCAGAACATAGGTCACGATGACGTAAATACCACGATGGTACTGGGTCGCTGCAGGTGAAATGACTGCCGCATATGAGTAGAAAAGAAGTAAACCCAAGGCACAAATGTCAAAAACTATTTGTTCGAAACGATGTAATTTTTCGTACACAGATTAACTCCAGCGAGCAAGAAATGAATGATTGAATAAATTTGTTGGCTTGTGGATGATGAATGATAAACGAGTTCACCGTTCATAACGGTAATGGTTCATAACCAGTCAGCATCCAAAATGCAACAGGCGATAGGGCAAAAAAAGAAGACAGGGCAGGAGATCCTGCCCTGTCTTGTGCAAATCTGGAACAAATTCAGACTCTACAGGACACCTTTTTCCTTCCAGAACTTCTCAGCGCCTGGATGAAGTGGGGTAACAATACCTACTACGCCATTTTCAATAGACATTGCCTTGAAGGTTTTCTTCTGGCTGACCATGTGGGCCAGGCCCTCATCGGTGTAGATGGCAGAGAGGAGGTCATAAACGACCTTGTCAGAAACATCTTTGTTGGCTACCCAGAGAGCGGAATCCTGGAAGGATCCACGATCTGCGTCAACACCCTTGTAGGTATTTGCAGGGACGGACAATTTGCCGAAGTAAGGATATTTCTCGTAGAATCCTGAAGCTTCTGCATCGGCATCAAGATCAACCAGGTCGATGTCGTTGGTCTGGGCGGCCATGATAACAGCTCCAGAGGGAAATGCGGTGAACAGCCAGAAAGCATCAAGCTGGTTGTTGCCAAAAGCAGCAGCCGCATCATTATAGCCCATGGCGTTACGCTCAATCTTGTCCCAAACGCCCATGTGGGTGAAGAACAATTCGCAGTTGGCAAATGCACCGGAACCAGCATTACCAACACCGACTTTTTTACCAACCAGATCGCTTACGGAATTGATACCGGAACCCTTGCGAACAACGAGCTGTCCTGGGGCGCCATAGAGGAAAGAAACTGCGCGAACGTCCTCATATTTTTTGGTATCATTTTTCATCATGCCGTTGGCGCCAAGATAAACGTGCCCAGAGTAGACTACGCCGAAATCAGACTTGCCGGAATTAACCTTACGCAGATTTTCAACTGAACCGGCTGAACTCTGAGCCTTGACTGTAACATCGGTCATGGCTTTAACAGGATCGTAGACCTGGATGGCATTGGCTACAACCTGGAAGGTACCACCGGCTGGGCCACCGCCAAAGACAATACGCTCTTTGGCAGATGAATCTACAGCCGCGGCCATGACCATGGACAGACTCAGACAGGTTGCTGCCATAACACTAAACAGTTTGTTCATGCTTCTTCTCCTTGTGTTAAATTTGACATGTCCTGGTGGACATGTCGATTAAGTTAATAAGACTAAAAGCTACCTTGAAAAATTGTCGTTTCACCCAAGATTTGCGTTGCGCTCAAAATTTTATCCTCGGAATATCGAATATATGCCTGCGGAAAATTTTTCGCGTGCCTTGATCGTGAACGAAAATCCTGATTTTTCAAAGCACCCTAAAAAGTATCGGTTTGCGTGGTGTCGAAACGGTTAGCTGATATCCTCTGTTTTGCCTGAACGACATACTCCTGAATAACAGACAGGATTATGTTGTATAATATTGATCGATTTTCTTTGAATCAAACAGAAAAATAAATATATGAATTGATCTTAAAAGGAGTAAAAACAGGCCTCATTGTAGTTCCCGCATAAATGGTCGTGAACCTTTGACAATTAAGATAATATCTTGGTAAAGTCACTCAATGTTAAAAGTAAACTCCTTATAAAAAAATTACGGCTATTTTTCATCTCTTTTTTGATACATAAGGGTGGTCCCTTTGTGTCAGGAAATGTTATTGGCTGAAATAGTGTGAAAAAATGACTGTCCATAAAAAAGAAATAATACTGGCAAACCCCCGCGGATTCTGTGCCGGAGTGGTGCGAGCCATAGCCACTGTCCGATTGGCCATTGAGACCCATGGTGCCCCTGTCTATGTTTTGCATGAAATTGTTCACAACAAGCATGTCGTTCATGAGCTGCAAAAGTTGGGGGCTCTATTCGTGGAACATTTAAGCGTGGTGCCGGCTGGATCAATCTGTATCTTCAGCGCTCACGGAGTGTCACGTAACGTGCAGATAATGGCTGACAAGCAGGGGCTGCTCACCATTAATGCAACCTGCCCCCTGGTTTCAAGTGTTCACCGGATGGTGGAAAAATATCACAGTCAGGGGTTTGATGTCATTATAATAGGTCATCATCGACATCCGGAAGTTGAGGGTACAGCTGGACGGGTGAAAGATAGGGTTTATATTGTTGCCAATGAGTTAGAGGCTGGGGATGTGGTGATTCGCGATCCGGAAAAGGTTGCATATGTAACGCAGACGACTCTCAGTCAGGATGAAGTGGCAGGGATTCGTGCTGTTTTACTCCATCGCTTTCCTGCAATAAGGGAGCCCGGCGCCAGTGTCTGCTACGCCACCCAGAATCGTCAGAATGCTGTCAGGTCCCTTTCACAGGAGTGTGATCTTGTGTTGGTTGTTGGCTCTAAAAATAGTTCCAACTCGAACCGATTATGCGAAGTTGCTACTCGGAATTTGACCTCGTCTTTTCTGATTGATGATGAGAGTGATATTGAACCAGATTGGCTGGTGGGTAAGAACAGGATCGGAATCACAGCCGGAGCGTCAGCACCTGAACGCCTGGTTACCAGTGTGGTGGACTGGCTCCAGGCGTATGGGTACGAGGAGTTTCATGAAATGGAAGGCCGGGAGGAAATGGTCAGATTTAGTCCTGCAGAACTAAAACCTGCACCTTAAGCGATCAACCCCCGTATGATATCCTTGCGGCCAATAATTCCAACCAGCTCGTCATCGCTCACAACCGGCAGGGTGTGAACTTTCTTTTCGGCCATGATCGTAGCAATGTCTTCAAGTGGTGCGTCCGGCCCAACTGTGATGACCTGAGTACTGCAGATATCGGCCACCGTGGCACCAGCAATTTTTTTCATCTCCTTATCCATCTTGTCTGGATTTTCGAGAAAGAAAAAAGAATCCAGGATAGTAATTACTGTAGGGATGTGGAGTTTTTTGCTTTGATCGATGAGATCGTTTTCAGTGACCACGCCAAATAATCCGCCTTCACTATTCAGGACCGGCGCACCACTGATTTGATTTTTGGAGAGAATCTCCGCCAGTTCTTTGACTGTGGTGTCTGGTGTTACACTGATAATTGCAGTGGTCATAAGTTGCTTGGCAGTTTGCATGGTGGCTCCTGTGTTTATCGGTAAGGTGTGAGGGCGTGAGGAAGTGTGCAGGCCAGGTCAGAGGCTGTATAGCCGATTCCCTGGCGGGACGCGAGCAGATCACCGGCTCGACCATGGATGAATACTCCAGTGGTTGCAGCGGCCAAAGGAGTCAATCCCTGGCAAAGAAGGCCGCCAATGAGACCGCTTAAAACATCTCCCATTCCCCCCGATGCCATCCCCGGATTCCCTGTTGAGTTGATCCAGGTCTGACCATTTGAGGCTGTGACAATGCTGGCGGCACCTTTAAGGACCATGACGCACTGGTCACTGTTCTTGTCAAAAATGGTACATGCCTGCCGAGCAGCGGAAATCCGATCGTATTGGACTTCCTGGGGCGTTAGATCGAGAAGACGGGCCATCTCACCAGGGTGAGGGGTGAATATTCGTGGTCCTGGTGGTGCTTTTATTGATAATTTTTTTGTGGCCAAAACATTCAAGGCATCAGCATCTACAACCATAGGTTGAGGAATAGTTTCGTAAAGTTCCAGAATGAGGTCGGCTGTCACAGCCTCTGTTCCCAGGCCCGGCCCAAGAACCAGAGCCTGCTTGTTTGTCAGTAGTGTTTTGATGAGATCCAGATCTCTGTTGTCAAAGAGATTTTGGGAGTGGGGCAGGGGAACGGTCATTGCTTCGAGCAGAGTCGTTTCGAAAATTTGATTCAGGGAATGGGGCGCGCAGCAACTGACCAGTCCGCAGCCTGAACGGAGGGCACCCTGAGCACAGAGGATAGCAGCCCCGGTTTTACCAGCGGAACCTGCGGCAATGAGCAGGTGACCCTGGCTGCCTTTGTGTGTGTCGTGGCGCCGTCGAATGGCAGCCATGGAATTGTTGACCTGAAAATCTGTGATTAATTCGGCCTGAATGTCAGCCTCTGAGATTGCCTCGGGTGGAATGCCGATGTCAATAATATGCAACCGGCCACAGTGTTCCTGGCCATAATTTTGCACTTGTCCTGATTTGGCACAGCCGTATGTTGCGGTATGATCAGCCTGTATACAGAAGCCTCTGATCTGACCGCTGTCAGCGTCGAGGCCCGATGGGATATCCACGGCAATAACAGGTGCATCCTGAGATAATGTCCGTTTATTGATCAGTTGAATGGTTGTGGCAAAATGGTTGCTGATCTCACGAGTCAGGCCGATTCCAAAGAGTGCGTCGAGTACAGCATAGCAGTGACCATGGGCTTCTCTTAAGCGACAATAAAGGCCGGGGAGTTCTGCCAGGGCAAGGTCACTGTCGAGCAGGAACCATTCCAGCTGAAGGCGAGTGGCGATTTCCACATTGATGGATGCATCCCCTTTGAGATGGGTTGGGTCCACAAGATAACAAAGAACAGGATGGCATCCTCTTTGGTGAAGGTGGCGGGCGATGACTAAACCGTCTCCGCCGTTATTGCCGGGGCCAATAAAGATCAGGGCAAAGGTATTGGCGGCAGGTCCCAGTTCCTGCTCAAGCATTCTGACCGTGCCGAGGCCAGCATTTTCCATGAGGACGATGGACGGAATGTGGTAATGGTCTATGGCCCGCCGGTCAAGGGCCTGCATTTCTTTACCGGAGGTGAGTTTGATTGAGTGAGTCGTGGAATTGAGAGCAGTCATTATGAGTTTGGGTGCCTGGGATTGCGGGGCCTTGCGGTCGCAGGTTAAAACTGAAATCTTTCTTGATGTTCAACACCTTGTCATATTTTAGTGTAGCGGTCTGCCTGTGGACTGTCAAGGTGAGCGCAGTCAGGTTATTTTCTTTTTTAAAGAAGTGGGGAATCTGTCATGAGGATTGTGGTCTTTCAGGAAAAAGGATCTGGTAATCGCAAGATTAAGGGGCTCAGGGAGTATGGAAATCAGCTTGAGATCATTCAGGTCATAGATATCGACGGTCCTCTGCCGGAATTTATTGATGAACCTGGTGACTGGATCTCGCCTTCATTTGAAGGTGATCTTGTTCTGAATTTTCTGAAACATCCAGATCTTGTTGATCACCTGATTTCACTCTGCGAACAAAAGCAGATTCCCATTGTTTCATCGGGGTATAAGGGTGGTGGGTTTACCCCCTTTACCTGTTGTGGTCTGGGGCGCCATGAACAATTGGGTGAATATGGCCGCCAGTTTGGACTGCCAGAGTATCGTGTTCGCGTGGAAGAGGGGGTGATCCGGGAGATTGTGGTGTTGCGCGGGGCACCATGCGGAGCCACCTGGCTGGCGATTGATGAATGTGTAGGTACCTCGGTGGAAGAGGCCATGAGTCTGCTTCCAAGACTGGTACAGTATAATTGCGCTGCCGATCCCAGCGGGTTTGACCCGGTCACAGGCAAGAGTCCTGTACATTATGCCGGTTATGTCCATATTGCTGCTTTAAAAAAGGCTCTTGAAACGGCTCTTCAATAACGGTGGCGTGAATATTGAAGCTGTTAAGTCGTTTGAGTAGAAGGTGACGTGGGGGAGCTTTTCCGGCAAAGCTTGCATGGGCTCAGGCCTGCAGCTTGTGCAAGCTCTATGGTTTTGAACTCGAGAGTACATTGATTGCAGTCATAGAACGTACATCCGGGCAGGTGGTAAATGCGATTGTGTATGTCTCCGTGAATGGTGTCGTCCAGGAGTATACTGATTTCGCAGGAGGTGGCAGGTGGAATGGTTTTTTCAATTTTCTGCCGGGGAATCAATTTGCTGCTCAAACGCATGAGTGGAAGAAAACATTTATTGTTCAGCACGGTGGACATCTGCATGACCACGTCTGGAATCAGGACCTTCTCATTTGTGACCTGTCTGATGCAATAAAGGGTGGCCCCAAGCAATATAATATTGGGCGTCCAGAGCAACATCCAGATGGGCATGGAGGATGACTCCGCTATATTCTTGACAAGGGTGAACAGAATATAATAGGAGACAAAAGCGGTCAGGCCCAATGGAATCCCCCCGGCTCTGCGTCCTGGTCCTGATTGCAATCCCAAGGGGAGGCCAAGCAGGCCCAGGATGAAGCAGCCTGCAGGCAATGCCAGCCGCTTGTGGTAATGGATCAGTCGATTCCGTCCCCCATGGGTGTCGCGCCCGAGCTGATGAGCCGACTCCTGGAGTTGATCCATGGTCATGGCACGGGCTGAAAGTTTTGTCAGGTCGTCGCCATCGATGATCGTTGGGATCTGTACTGGAATATTTACTTGATACCGCTCAAAGGCAATGATCTGTGATTTGCTCTCTGCAGGGCGGTGCAGGCTGCCGTTATGAAGGATCAGGCTGATTTGCATGGTTGCGTCATGGATCTCCATTCGCCCGGTATCAGCCATGGTGATCGTAGGTTGATCCTGGTTGCGCTTGTCCGAAACCCAGACCTTCTGCCATTCTCCGCTCTGTTTTTCAATATGCTCCACATGAATGACTATATCGCCCAGGCTATCTGTGAACTGACGTTCCTGGATTCCCTTGCTGATCTTCTCTCGTACGAGTTGCAGCATTAACTGCTTCATGGCCGTTTCACCGGCAGGTATTAATGTTACTGAGCAGTATGCGGTGAGTAAGGAAATGCCCAGGGTGACAATGATCAGTGCGGGCATGGTGTGATAGAGGCTGATTCCCCCGGCTTTTAAAGCCAGTATTTCATTGTCCGCAGAGAGTCTGGTAAATGCGATGATCACGCCCAGCATGACAGCCATGGGCATGGAGTAAAGAAACATGTTGGGAAAGAGATAGCTGAACAGGCGAATAAAATCCGTCCCGCCAATACCCAGGTCAAGGACTACATTGAGAAAGGGGATAAGTCGAACCAGAAAAAAGACGCTGTTGATGATGAGAAAGGATGCAAAAAAAGGTGCCAGCATCTCTGTTGCGAGGTACCCGGAGAGGAGCATTGGCAGTCTGGGAAGTCGTGGGGTCATGGGGGGCAGATTTGATGAGACGCTCAGGTGGTGATTGGGTTACTGTAGTAAATCTGTGAAGAGCTTACCGGAAAAAAGAGCTGGCGACAACTCTCAAGTCTGGAAACGCTTTCGTGTAACAGACCCCTTCACCTGCCATACTGTAGATTCCCGGTGAGCCCCATGGCAGGATTACTGTCTTTCACACGTGATATTACTGCATCGAATAATATACTGGTGAGTGCTTCATCTTCCTGGCTCCAGCAAGTCGCGAAGCATGCCGGCAAGTTTCTGTTGCTCAATGGGCTTGGTTAAGTACCCTTTGATTCCCAGCTGATGTGCTTTCTGCTCATCGATATTTTCACTGTATCCTGTACAGAGGATGATCGGTATGTCAGGTCTGATTTTGAGTAACTGCTGAGCCAGTGCCGAGCCGGTGAGTATTGGCATAGTCATGTCTGTAATGATCAGATCCCAGGACTCCGGTGCTTTCTGAAAGAGTTTTATGGCTTCGATAGGGCTTGAACAACTTGTGACTTGGTATCCCAGTGAAGAAAGGATTTTCTGCTCGATATCAAGGACAGGCTGTTCATCATCCACCAGCAGGACTTTTTCGGTCCCGCCGAGCTCTGAATCTTTGACCTCATGATTATATTCAGGCATGGCTTCGCCCGACGTTGGCAGGTAAATATTGAAGGAAGTGCCTAAGCCCGGTTCACTGGTAACACTGATTTCTCCCCGATGTTTCTTGATAATTCCATGCACGACTGCCAGCCCGAGTCCGGTTCCCTTCTCTTTTTCTTTAGTGGTATAAAAGGGGTCAAAAATTCGCTCAATCTGGGCCTGATCCATACCGGAACCAGTATCGTCAACAGAGAGAAGCAGATAGGATCCCGTTGGAAGGGTCGGGCAGGCTGCAACCTGACCCTCTTCTTTGATCTCCATTGTCTGTAATTGAATACTCAGAGTGCCGGCATGGCCCTCCATGGCTTGTTTGGCGTTTGTGCAGAGGTTCATCACAACCTGATGAATCTGTGACGGATTGGCCATGATTGAAGGGCAGCCCTGGTCTATCTCGGTTGTGATTTCAATGGTGGCAGGAAGTGATGAGCGCAGGAAAGTCACGGTTTCAGACAGAACTTCCTGAATGTGAGTTGGTTGAAATGTTCCTTCTCCCTGATGGCTGAAGGTCAGAATTTGTCGGACAAGATCGGTGGCTCGATTGCCGGCCTGCAGTATCTGTTTAATGTCATCTCGAAGTGGGCTTTCAGGTGTCAGGCCAGCCAGAATCATATTGCCGTAGCCGAGAATAACCGAGAGGATATTGTTGAAATCATGAGCAATGCCGCCAGCCAGAGTACCAATGGCCTCCATTTTCATGGCGTGGTTAAGCTGTTTCTCAAGAGCGATTTCCCGGGTCACATCTCGTTTGACGGCTACAAAGTTGGTGATGGAACCTGATTTGTCCAGGACAGGCGAAATGGTCATCTCTTCTTTGTAAAGTGTACCGTCTTTTTTGCGGTTTGTCAGTTGACCATTCCAGATATGGCCGCTGGCAATTTGTTCCCACATCTGTTTGTAAAAAAGATTATTCTGTTTGCCGCTTTTGAGAATGGATACGTTTTGCCCAAGGGCTTCTGCACGGCAGTATCCGGTGGATAGTTCAAATGCAGGATTGACATACTCGATCAGCCCGGTTGTGCTGGTGATGACGATGGTTTCCGAGGCTTGTTCAATGGCTGTGGCAAGCCTGGTCAGGCTCTTCTCATTGAGTACCTGCTGCGTGATATCTGTGGCCACATGGACTATGTGTTGCACTTCTTCGTTCTCATCAAAGATGGGTGCAGATGTGACGTCGAATGTCTTATTCAGACAGTCATAATGGATAACAGCGTGGTGAGGGGAGTTGTCTGCAATGGTTGTCGGGATTGGACAGTCGGGACAAGGAGCCTTGAGCTGATGCAATATTTCATGGCATTTGAGACCCACAAGTTTGTCCTGGGGGCGTTTGAATAGTTTTTCTGCTGCGGTATTAGCTCTGACAATCCGCATTTCACTGTCCTGGATAGTGATCACATCCTGGATGGCGTCAAATGTGTTTTCCCATTGCTCTTTGGCAATGCGGAGGGATTTTTCCGAATCTCTTCGAGCATTGAATTCCTCCTTGATCTTGGCCGTACGTACACGTATTTGATCTTCAAGATGGAGGTTTGTGTCAGTGAGAGCTGCGTTGAGAGATGTTATTTCTCTGGTCAACTTGTCATAACTGAAAAAAAGGATAATGAAAGACAGGGGAAGGATGATCAGGGTGGTCAGAATGATGGTCACAAGTAATCGGCGAGTGGTGGCTTTTTGGGCACTGATATCGATGGCCGTGTAAATGACCCCGTGAACTTCACCATCAAAGCTCTTGAGTTCCATGGCTTTGATTATAAAATAATTTTTGCCTGAATGGGTGATTTCCTGAGGCTCTAGGCCCAGGTTGACCTGGGTGAGCATGTCATTGAGGTCTGGTATATTTGGTGATGTGACTACACCACCTTGGTGAAGATGGGTGTGAGTGTCCGGCTGATTGAATATGTTGTGAGTGTTTTCTATTGGTTGAAATATGCTGGAGGGGATGTACAGAAAAGATGGGATGTTCAGGTGATCGTGAATCATTTTTGTGAGTTGAGTCTCATCGATGCCGATGGTGATGACACCGATATGACGATTGTCCAGACTTACAGGCAGGGCCAGTCGAAACTTGAGACCATATTGGCAAAAATCAAAGCCGGAATTGGGTTGTAGGGTGTTGTTGGCTTCTCTGATGTCTTTCCGGTACTTGACAGTGTGCTGATCGTCACGTTCAGGGTCGTGAGTGCGGAGAAACACCTTGTTGTCCGGGAGAATCCAACCCAGTGTGGAAAAATATGGATTTTCGCTTTGAAGAACTTCGTAAAGTTTCAGTGATTTGCTCAGGAGTTTTTCACGGTCCCCGCTGGCAAAAGCATGAATAATCTCCATGCTCGCCGGGTTGCTCGGATTGTTGAGTAAGTTGGTGAAGTGTGACAGGTAATGTTGGCGGTCTCGGTTGACCATCAGACCTGTGAGTTCGCGGACATTCTTCGTCTGCTGTGCCAGGTGATTCTCACACTCTGTCTGGTTGTTGTGGATGAGGATGGAGGAAAAGATGACACAGCTGGTAAGAATCAGGGCCATAATTAGGGTGATGACCTTCCACTTGCTGTTCATATGTATCGCTTTTTTGATTGGGTTCTTGTTTTGTGGCGCAGAATATTTTCTCTTTTTATTATAGCAGGGTATTGCATTGAATTTAATATCATCTTCTGCACTTTTTGTCAAAAGAAGGCAGCACAGAATGTGCTGTCAGTGTGATGTGGAAGCTGGTCTGGGGATCGATTTTTCAAGCGATATGGTTTCGTTTATTGTAGATTGACTGATTCGCTTCAAATGAAATTCAGGACAGTGTTGAAGCCCTTTGTTATACTGCGTCCTGACCGTCCCTGTTGTCGCTTGCGAAAATCAATAATTTTGGTTCTGGGTGAGACATGGCAGATTGTAAACAACAGATCCGGGTCGATAAGTGGTTGTGGGCAGCTCGTTTTTTTAAAACTCGCTCCCTTGCGACCCAGGCTGTAAGCGGCGGTAGAGTTCATGTGAACGGCAATCGAAGTAAACCTTCCCGCTTGCTTGAATGTGGTGACCAGCTTGCCATCACCCGGGGTGAGATTCGTTTCCTGGTTACGGTCCTTGCTCTTTCGCCCTATCGGCGACCAGCAGTTGAGGCCCGGCTTCTCTATGAGGAGTCAGGGGAATCTATTCGTGCCCGTGAAGAGGCGGTTCGACTGCGTCGTGATATGCAGGCCAGTGGAGGCGGGAGCCAGGCCGGTCGACCTGACAAACGGGAACGTCGTAAAATCAGACATTTTGTTTGTAAGGATTAATTTTTGAGACACAACACAGGCGCGTTGTGTTTGGGATTGCCAGTTGCTTTGGTTTCGTCGGGTTGGGGTTCCTGACCGGTTGAAACAGTATATTGTCTGTGCCCCGGTTTGAGTCTGGGGTGAATTTATAATTCAATAGAATGAAGGGAGTGTGTCATGAAGAAGATTGAAAGGGCACTGATTAGCCTGACGGATAAATCTGGAATTGAAGACTTTGCTCGTGAGCTTGAGGCCCTGGGAGTAGATATCCTTTCCACCGGCGGTACCGCTAAAAAGATGCGTGAAAATGGTATTGCGGTAAAGGATGTCTCTGAATTTACAGGGTTTCCTGAAATGCTTGATGGTCGGGTAAAGACCCTGCATCCAAAAGTACATGGTGGCATCCTCAACCAGCGTGAAAATGCTGATCACCAGCGCCAATGTGCTGAGTATGGAATTCAGAACGTGGATTTGGTTGCCGTGAATCTTTACGCGTTTGAAAAGACCGTTGCCGACCCAAACTGTACTCTTGGCGATGCCATTGAGAATATCGATATTGGTGGTCCGACCATGCTTCGCTCCTCGGCCAAGAATTTCCGCGATGTTACGGTTATTGTTGACCCCGCTGATTATCCTCAGGTTCTCAAGGAAATGAAAGAGACCGGGAATACCACGCTCAAAACCCGTTTTCGTCTGGCCGCCAAGGTTTTTGCCCTGACAGCCCAGTATGATACAACGATTTCAGCCTGGCTTGAAAAAGTTGATGTTGACGCCAACCCCTACTTCGCAGGTGAGGAGTAAGACCATGCTCAAGGTGGCGGTGCTTCTGTCTGGGAGCGGCAGGACTCTTGATAATTTTCATGAGCGGATTGTTAACGGCAGCCTCAAGGCTGAAATTAAGGTGGTTGTTTCCAATGTCTCTGATGCACTTGGTCTTGATAAGGCGCGTGGCTATGGCTACCCCGCTTTTCACGGTGGAGATAATGAGGCCATTAACGCCATTCTAGCCGATTACGATATCGATATTATCTGTCTGGCTGGCTATCTCAAGCTGTATGCACCGCCGTCAGCTCTGGTTCGTGCTGTTCTTAACATTCATCCATCGCTTATCCCCGCCTTCTGTGGTGGTGGATTTTATGGCTCCCGGGTGCATAAGGCGGTTAAGGCCAGAGGCTGTCTGGTTACTGGATGTACGGTTCATTTTGCCAATGAGGTTTACGACGAAGGCCCAATCGTCGTGCAGAAAAGCGTGGCCTTGAGTGATGATGACACGCCTGATGATATCGCCGCCAAGGTTTTTGCTGCTGAGTGCGAGGCCTTTCCCGAAGCCATTAATCGGGTGGATGAGCTGGGTGTAGATTATTTTTGGAAGCGGGTCGGCTGATGACTGCGACGGGCAGGGTGATCATGAACGCTGAAGAGATGGAGATTGCGATCCAGCGGATCGCTCTCCAGATTTTAGAGCGAAATTCAGATGTGAGCACCCTTTGCATCGTGGGCATTCATACCTGTGGTGTTGATCTGGCCCAGCGTATTCGCTCAGCGATTAAGGTGCTGAAAGGTGTTGAACTTTCATACGGAAGCCTGGATATTACACTGCACCGTGATGATTGGAGCCTGCATTCACAAAATCCCATTGTCCGTACCACAGATATCCCATTTGTGGTTGAAGACAGCCGGATTATCTTGATTGATGATGTCCTGTTCACTGGTCGCACCATCCGTGCTGCCATGGACGCACTTGTTGATTACGGTCGACCTCAGTCTATTCAGCTGGCGACACTTGTGGATCGAGGTGGTCGTGAACTGCCCATCCAGGCAGACTATGTCGGATTGGAAATCCTGGTTCGACCCAATGAACATATCCAGGTTCTGCTTCGAGAGCATGGCGGCGACGATGAAGTCGTGCTCCAGAACTAGATATTGTCCCCTGAGCGCTGGGCTGCACTGCCAGTCGTTCCTCCTTTTCCTCCCCCGGACCTTGTGTCTTTAATTTATGGAGCTTCTTGCCCCTGTCGGTAATCTTGAATCGTTTCAGGCAGCATTGGATAATGGCGCTGACGCTGTCTATGTCGGTGCGCCAGGCATAAATGCCCGTAATCTGGCCCGTGATCTGAGCTTTACAGAGATCGCGGTAATGATCGGTCGTTGCCACGACCTGGGGAAAAAATTCTATCTGGCCGCCAATAGTCTGGTCCGAGAAGAAGAACTGCCTCAAGTCATCCAGACTCTGGGGCGTCTGGACGCATTGGCCCCAGATGGCCTGATCGTTCAGGACCTGGGCCTTGCCCGTTTGATTCGCAGGTATTTCCCGAGCCTGCCTCTCCATGCCTCAACCCTGATGGCGGCTCACAGTGTTGAATCTGTTCGCTATCTGGCCGATCAGGGGTTTGAGCGTGTGGTCCTTGCCCGGGAGCTGACCTTAAACGAGATTGATCGAATCTGTCATCAGACTGAAGTTGAAATCGAGATCTTTGTTCATGGTGCAATGTGTTATGGTATTTCCGGCCTCTGTCTCTTCTCTTCAAGCCTTGGTGGAAAAAGCGGCTTGCGCGGGCGTTGTGTGCAGCCCTGCCGCAGACTCTATGCCTGGCAGAAACGTTCAGGTGGGGTGAGTAAGGGCGGTAAGACAGGTAAGGGTGGAAAAAAGAGGGGAGGGAAGGCGTCCGGCTCCGGCAAGGGAGGTGGCCAGGGCTATCTCTTTTCCATGAATGACCTTGAAGGATTGGAGGCAATTCCAAGTCTGCGTGCCTCCGGGGTTGAGTCAATCAAGATTGAGGGTCGCCTGCGTCCGGCCAACTATGTGGCTCAGGTGGTGAAGGCGTATCGTTTGGTCATGGATTGTCAGGAACATGAAGCGGCAGCTTCCCTGACCGAAGCCCGTCATCTGGTGGAACGAGCCATGAGCCGCCGCACGACACCCGGTTATTTCTTTTCGCCACAACCAGCTGCAGCGATTACCCCACATCATTCGGGAAACATGGGCCTGCATTTGGGACGTATTGGTTCCATCAGACAGCGGGCAGATCAGTGCTGGGGCAAGCTTCTGCTGAAACAGGATCTTGCCGTCGGTGACCGTCTCCGTTGTCATGTTGAGAAAACAGGCGAGAGGCACGCTTTTACCCTGAAAGATCTGGAGGTTGGGTCGCAAACGGCCCAGAAGGCCAATGCTGGAGAGCAGGTCTTTTTGGGATTGCCGGAAGGGGTGAGTTCGGTTCGTCAGGGGAGCCCGGTTGAGGTGTATCAGGTGGATGTGGCGACCACCGGACGTGTATCGATATCACCTGCGGAACGGGCAGCGGCTGATCAGCTTCTTTCCCGGGCTGATCGGGAACAATCAGCGAGGCTAGGCACGATCCGCAGTGAGGTCTGTGCCAGGAACCTGGAGCCGATTGTAGCGATGGAACCGGTTAAACCAGCTGGAAAGGCTACGAGGCGACCTGTTCGAGGCAAGACTCGTCCGCGCCCGCGCGTATCATATGAACTATGGGTGCGCACCGATTCCACCCAGCTGTTCAAGCAGCAGCTGCCCTTTACGGTGGATCGCTATCTGATTAATCTGACCCGGCAAAACGCAGCACAATCCGGAGAGATCAAACGTCAGTTAGGTGCTGCTGCCAAAAAGGTTGTCTGGTGTCTGCCGCCGGTCATCTTTGACCAGGAGTTTGGCCGGATACGGAAGCAGATCCAGATCCTGATCCGTTCAGGATTCCGTCTTTTTCAGCTGGGTCATATCAGTCAGGGCCAGATTTTTCGCCGCGAGAAGGTGTCGATCTCCACAGATTATACGGTGAACATTCTCAACAGTCAGGCCGCGGCCTGGGTTCAGGCACATAAAGTGGCCGATGCGCAACTGTCCATCGAGTCGGATCGTGATGCCCTTGCCGCTGCCGTTCGGGGTGTGCGCATGGTCTGCCCAAACCTTCGTCTTGGCCTGACAGTTTATGGCACACCGCCTTTGTTTCTGTCCAGGTTATCGTCCCCGCATTTTCAATATGGTCGGAGTTTTGAAAGTCCAAAGGGGGAACGTTACCATCTTGAGCGTCGTGACAGCCTGACTGCGGCTCTGGCTGAGCGGCCCTTTTCCCTGCTGCCCTACAGTGACGAGCTTGCCGGAATGGGCCTTCATTACCTTGTGATTGATCTTTGCGGCCAGTCTGTTGGCCGTCGGGAAGTTGAAGAACTTTCTGCCAGAGTCATGAACAGCGGTCACTTTTCCAAACTGCCAACCTTTAACTATCTTGGACGATTACAATAAAGCGTTGTGTTATGATATGGGGACTCTCCCTTGGCTCTTTACAAAAGTTGTTGACTTTGGACACTATTTTGAGTATTAAAATCTCTTTTGAGAGGGTCTTTGTCCGTGGGGACCTGTCGTGAGTGTGTAAAGCAAAACGGTTTACCCGTTCTGGTATATTAGAGAGTTAATTAGAGGAGAATTTCGTGGCCAATCATAAATCTGCTGAAAAAAGAAATCGTCAGTCCCTGGTCCGCCGGGCCCGTAATCGGATCAATAAGACCCGTATGAAAAATTCCATTCGTGCAGTGGAAGAGGCTATCGTTGCCGGTTCCGTTGAGGAGGCTCGCGCAGCTCTGCAGGTCGCCATTCCGGTAATCGCCAAGACAGCCACCAAGGGAACGATTCACAAGAAGAATGCCTCTCGCAAGGTATCTCGTCTGACCCTTCGGGTCAATGCGATGCAGGCAGTAGCCTGAGCGATTGAGGGCAATCCTGAATTACAAATGAACTTTGGGAAGAAGTATGGGCCATGAAATCGTCAGATTTCATGGCCTTTTTTTTTGCACTGTCATTGATGACTGCATGGTGGCCATCAATGACAGTGCAACCCTGTTTCCTGCCGGTAGCTGATGTCGCACTTGAGCCTTTCGCCAGATCTTGAATCCTTTCGTACCCTGCTGGAGACCAGCGGTCTGATTCCGGTTCATCGAACTATTATCTCAGATCTTGACACACCGCTGACTCTGTTTGCCAAGGTGGCGTCTCACGACAGTCACGCCTTCCTCTTTGAGAGTATGGAAGGTGGTGAAAAATGGGGACGTTATTCTTTTATTGGATTTGATCCTCACCTGATTTTCACTTCACACGGCAGTCGCGTGACTCTGGAGACTGTGAATCGAAGCGGTCGGGATGTCCAGGTAAAAGAGGGCGACCCCTTATTGATCCTGAAAAACCTTCTGGCCGAATATAGAGCCGCCGAAGATGAGCATCTGCCCCGTTTTTGTGGTGGAGCCGTGGGGTTTCTTGGCTATGACATGGTTCGTTTCATGGAGGAATTATATGATGATAAGCCTCCTTTAGAGCAGCCGGATTCCTCTTTTATTATTCCGCGCATGGTTCTGGTGCATGACAGCTTTCGCCAGACCGTAACGGTTGTTTGCTGGGCCAGGCCGGAACCTGAGCAAATGGCTCAGGAAATTTATGACGATGCAGCAGCGCAAATCGAACAGGTTGTTGAGCGGATTAATGCACCACTTCCCGCTGAACATGTCCTTTTTCAAAACTGTGCAGGGAGTGATTTTCGTCATGAATTCGTTTCCAATATGGAAGAGCCTGAATTTCACCAGATGGTGGAGCGGGCCCGCGAGTATATAAAGGCTGGCGATATTATCCAGGTGGTTTTATCCCAGCGCTTTCACACCCGGACCAATCTTGCACCTCTTACCCTGTACAGGGCTCTGCGACATATTAATCCAAGTCCATATCTGTTCTTCCTGAAGCTTGATGACCTGGTTCAGATTGGTTCCTCTCCTGAAATTCTGGTGCGGAAAGACGGTGAAAACATTGAATTGCGGCCCATCGCCGGTACCCGAAAACGTGGTGCAACTGTTGAAGAGGATCTGGCCCTGGAGCGTGAACTCCTGGCTGATCCCAAAGAACGAGCCGAACATCTGATGCTGGTCGACCTGGGTCGTAATGATGTTGGCCGTGTTGCCAGGCCTGGTAGTATTGAGACGCGTGACCTGCTGGTGGTTGAACGTTATAGCCATGTGATGCATATTGTCTCCGGAGTCCACGGACTGATAAATCAGGGACTGGATCAGTTTGACGTCATGTCCGCCTGTTTTCCTGCAGGGACAGTGAGTGGTGCACCGAAGATCCGGGCCATGGAAATCATTGATGAACTGGAACCTGAGCGACGCGGCCCCTATGCCGGGGCGGTTGGTTATTTCGGGTTCTCCGGGAATATGGATTTTTGTATTACTATCCGCACCTTTGTGATGCAGGGCAGTGATCTTTGGGTCCAGGCAGGGGCCGGGATCGTCTTTGACTCTGATCCTGAAAAGGAGTATGAAGAAACGATTAATAAGTCCATGGGCTTGCGTCGAGCCGTTGAGCTTGCCGAAAGAGGGTTTTAGAAGATGCTGGTCATCATTGATAACTACGATTCATTTACTTACAATATTGTTCAGACCATCGGGGCCAGCAGTCTTGCTGCAGGCCGTGCGGCAGAGATCAAGGTCTTTCGCAACGACAAAGTCACCCTTGACGAGATTGAGGCCCTGCAGCCCGATCGTCTGCTGATTTCTCCTGGCCCCAAGACTCCTGAACAAGCCGGGATCTCCATTGCCGCCATCAGGCACTTTGCGGGGCAGATTCCGATCCTCGGAGTCTGTCTTGGTCATCAGTCCATCGGTCAGGCCTATGGTGGTCGTATTGTTCGTGCTGACCGAATCATGCACGGTAAGACGTCACCTGTCCGGCATGATAACAAAGGCGTATTTCATGGCCTTGAGAATCCCTTTGACGGGATGCGCTACCATTCACTTCTGGTGGATGAAAAGACTTTGCCCGATTGCCTCGAGATTACGGCGCGAACCGATCAGGGGGAATTGATGGGCCTCCGCCACCGGGAGCTTTCCATCGAAGGTGTACAGTTTCATCCGGAGTCGATCATGACACCCGCCGGGATCACCCTGCTGCAGAATTTCATGAATGACGATTACGAATCCCTGCTCAGGGGCTAAATCGGAGAAAATATTATGGATATCAAAGAAGCCATCAGCCGGGTTGTGACCCGTAAGGATTTGAGTGAGATTGAGATGGTGACGGTGATGAATCAGATCATGGGCGGTGAGGCGACATCAGCCCAGATCGGATCATTTATCACCGCGCTCAGAATGAAGGGTGAGACCGTGGCCGAAATCACCGGCGCTGTTCGCGTCATGCGCGACAAGGTGACAGTCATAGATGCCGGAGTTGATGTGGCTGGTGGCGATATTCTTGTAGATACCTGCGGGACTGGCGGAGATGGCTCAGGAACCTTTAATGTGTCAACGACTTCAGCCTTTGTTGTGGCGGGAGCCGGTGTACCCGTCGCCAAACATGGCAATCGTTCGGTGTCAAGCCTCTGCGGCAGCGCCGATGTTCTGGAGGCAGCCGGTGTCTCCCTTGATTTGACAGCCGATCAGATCAGCCGTTGCATTAAGGAGACCGGGATTGGTTTTCTCTTTGCTCCGGCCCTTCATGGTGCCATGAAACATGCCATTGGCCCCCGTCGTGAGATTGGGATCAGGACCATCTTTAATATTCTGGGTCCACTCACTAATCCGGCGGCTGCTAATGTTCAGGTCCTGGGAGTTTTTGCGGCAGAATTGACAGAACCTCTTGCCAAAGTTTTGGGCGAGTTAGGTTCCAGGCGTGCCCTGGTTGTCCATGGTGAAGGTAATCTTGATGAGTTGACCGTAACCGGCAGTACCCGGGTGTCAGAGCTGAAAGACAATGTGGTCAGGACCTACACCATAACGCCTGAAGAACTTGGTCTCAATCGTGCGTCTCTTGCTGATCTTGCAGCAGGAGAAGATGCAAAGGCTTCAGCTTCACAGATGCGCGCTGTTTTGAATGGTGAGAGCGGTGCGAAACGAGACATGGTACTGCTGAACAGTGGTGCCGCGCTTATGGCGGCAGGACTGGCAGATGATTTGAATGCGGGGATCGCTCAGGCAGCCGGGGTCATTGACTCAGGCCGGGCTCTGGCTAAACTTGATGCCCTGGTTTCATTAAGCAGGCAGCTGGCCGCCTGAATCAAATGTTCAATTAATCTTCATTTCCCCATTGTTATTATCCCGGATTATGAGATGATATTAGATACCATCGTCGCTCGAAAAAAAGAAGAAGTTGCCGAATTGAAGAAGACAGGCATCGTGCTCCCGGTGAGCTTTCGTGATAAAGAAATTGCAGCACCGCGAGGCTTTATTCGGGCGCTGGTTGATTATCCAGGGGTTGCCATTATTGCCGAGGCCAAGAAGGCATCACCTTCCAAAGGGGTGATCTGTCCTGACTTTGACCCTGTCAAAATTGCCAGGAATTATGAGGCGGGTGGGGCGCAGGCAGTTTCCGTTCTCACGGATGTGGATTTTTTTCAGGGAAGTCTTCTGTATCTGCTGCAAGTGCGTGAGGCTATTGCATTACCCGTACTGCGCAAGGATTTTATGATAGACCCTCTGCAGATAGAACAGGCCGCAGCCCATGGAGCCGATGCTGTTTTGCTCATGGCTTCAATTCTTGATGGTATGCAGATTCGTGACTTTCAGGCATGCGCCAGGGAATTTGGCATGGATTCGTTGGTTGAAGTGCATGATGAGACAGAGCTTGAAACAGCTTTGAAAGCTGGTGCTGAACTGGTCGGGGTCAATAATCGAAATCTGAAGGATTTCTCAATGGATACCGAGACGACCTATCGTCTGCAAAAGCTGTTGCCCCCAGGGCTGCCTCTGGTGGCCGAATCCGGGCTCAAAACGCGAGCAGATATGGAACGGCTGCAGGCGCATGGCGTTACGGCCGCCCTGATTGGCGAGAGTTTGATGCGTGGCGCAGATGGTGGTAATACTCTGGCCGGGCTGCGCGGATTAGACACTGCATAGTCTTTATTCAACCAAGGGAGAAACCATGATCAAAAGGACGCGGATTAAGATGTGCGGCGTCACCAATATCGAAGATGCCTTGGAAGGAGTACGGGCAGGAGTTGACGCCTTAGGCTTTATTTTTGTTGAGCAGAGTGCACGTAATATTGCCCCCGAGCTGGTAAAGGATATTATCGCCGAGTTGCCACCCTTTGTTGACTGTGTTGGTGTTTTTGTTGATCGGGAACGGGAAGAGGTTGAGGAGATTGTCGAATATTGTGGCCTGTCGTATGCCCAGTTGCATGGTTGCGAAGACCCTAAATATTGCGAACGACTGGCTCGTTTTTCATCCCCGTGTCAAGTGGTCAAAGCCTTCAGGGTGGAACCTCAAAGTAAGGCTACAGATTTTATCCCATATGAAAGCTCGGTTCGTGGTTATCTCCTGGACACCTATAGCAAGGGGATGCCCGGTGGTACAGGGAAGACTTTTGATTGGAGCATCGTTGAACGTCTGCAACTCAAGCGACCGTTGATCCTGGCCGGTGGTCTGGACCCGGATAATGTGACTGCGGCTATACTGGCCTTGCGTCCATTTGGAGTGGATGTTAATTCCGGTATTGAGATTGAACCCGGAGTCAAGGATTACGCAAAACTGCACGCCTTCGTGAATGCCGTGCGTGCGGCCGACAATCCCTGACCTCTCTTTTCGGGGTTGGGGCTGATTTCTTTATTTGCTGTCTGCTGCCGATTCCTGTATGTGATCTACTGCAGCCTTTTCCCCTGCAAGAAATGTATTAATCCGCAGCTGGTAGAACATCCCGGCAGGTCCCGTGGTGTGAGGGGTGTAAGGGCGCAACCCTTTGTTGTGATCCGTTGCAGATACTGAATCAAAACGGACTTCATCGTCTTCGTCAATCCATGATAGATGCAGGTCAAGGATCGGACGCATTACCCGGATCTTCCCTGTCTCATCTCGACCTAATATTGGGTCTTCCCATCGCCTGGTGGTGAAACCCCGATACCAGATTCCCTGTCGTTGTTCATTGGTGATGGTGTCTGCCATCACTGGATCAATCTCATCTGCATCAAAATCAAGATTGTTGTCCAAAAAGTTTTCGACCACCGAACTTCCCTGAACAGTCAGGTACAGAAAATCGTCGTAATTGTCGGTGTCACTGCGTAACAGGTGGGTTCCCCTATCGTTATAGGCCCACTGGCCGTGGCAGACCTGACAATCGACCGTCCGGTTGTACGTGGCATGTGCGGGATGGCTCATGAGCGGCAAGTTGTGTTCCTGGCCACTTGCTCGTGATAACAGGGTGTATTTTCCGTTATCCTTAAACACCTGTGGCGGCAGATTCCTGGCCAGCAGATCAGGATCATGACAGGATGCACAGCTGAGCGTTTCCTGGTCGTCGGTGTTCATGAGATTCGTGCCCTGGTGGCAGTCAATACATATCATACCGCGTTGCTGGTGAATATCGGTACTCAACTTGTGACTTTCAACACCATAGGGTCGGATATATTCATCACGGGTGATATACGGGGTCCGGTATTCTTCGTTAAGGTCCTGTTCGTAACGCCCATGATAGTCAAAGCCAACCCGGTTGCCGTAATGACATTGGAGACATTGTTGATCGTCAGGTGTTGAAAGAAAGGCATGGGAGACCATCCGGGTCCCGGAGTATTCCAGATGACAACTGGCACAGCCCGTGGCCCGTGAGGTGGATGGATAATCGTCACCCGGTGTGTAGACGTGGCAACGAAGGCACCTGCGACGAAGCATGTCGTCGGCGAGCTCCAGTGCAGATGCAGGAGATGCGTGAACAGGAATACTGGTGAGATCAGCGACGTCCTCTGTGGCACCAAAGGCCCTCCGCACAAGGTTGACGCTGTTATTCAGAGTGAAATGCAGTGATTGGCCAACACCCGAGACCTGATCAGGATGGCAACTGCCACAGGTTTCGGCCATCACTGTCGGATGGGCTGGTTGGGAAATGAGGCCCGCATGGGCAGTCTGCCGGTCATTGCCGCTTTCGTCTCCGCCGTGACAGGTTGAGCAGGAAAAATCATGCTGCGGATCCATCTGAACGGGGTGACACTGTTTACAACCGGTGGGTTTTACGATAATCGCTGCCTCTTGGGGCGCTTGGTCTGAGGAGGGGATATCGTCTGGATCGTTGCTGGAACAGGCAACAAATAATGACAGGCAAGTGAAGGCAACAAGTAGACGAAGCATGCTGGATTCCTGTAGAATGATTCAAGATTAGAAGATGTTCCTCGCTTGACACAATACCATAAAATTGCTAACAGTAGGACTGAATTGTCATCCAATATTTAAACACCAGCCAATATAGCTCAGTTGGTAGAGCAACTGATTCGTAATCAGTAGGTCAGCAGTTCGATTCTGCTTATTGGCTCCAGTAAAATCAAGCCCTTAGCTCGTTTCGAGTTGAGGGCTTTTTTGTTTAATCAGATGTATGTCAGATGAAATCGTGTTGTTCTGACATTTATAGAAAGTAACGTCGTGTTTTGTTCAGGTACTCTTTCTTGCCGATAGGTAGAGAATGAAACCATCGAAGATGTGAGCCACGCTTTAAAATTCTTCTGCTTTTACATACCGGGCAACGGAGATTGAACTTCTTCCTGGATATGGTGAAAATCACCTCTCCTTCCCTGCACTCTGTGCGAATATAGTGGATACCCAACAATACCAAAACCATGACGAGAGTAGACTTGTGGACATGTGGAACCCTCCTGTCCATTCCCTTTACCACATTAAGATCCCGGAATCCAACATGAGCCTTTTGTTTTTGGTGTAGATAAATTGGCAAACGGGGAAAAAGTATGATAGGCCTTATAGGGATTCAAAAAAACTTGAGGAGTGAGGATTGAGTATTAGATGAGGTCATCGAGCAGATTAGGGAGAGAATTAGTACTTTTGCTCATCACATGGGTGTATATTTCTGTCGTTTTTACGTCGGCATGGCCGAGAAGTTCTTGAAGGATACGGATATTGACACCTTTTTCGAGCATGTGGGTGGCAAAACTGTGCCGAAGGGTATGGCAGCCTGCCTGTTTTTGGATAGCGGACTGCCGGATAGCTGTTTTGACCGCCTTCTGTAAACCGGATTCCGATACATGATGGCGTCGCTCCTTGCCTGAGCGAGGATCGATAGATCGTTTCTTTGCGGGAAAAATATACTGCCAAGCGGTTTCTTTTGCTGCGTTGGTATATTTTCTATCGAGGGCATGAGGAAGATAAACCTCACCGTAGCCTTCTTCAAGATCCTTGTGGTGTAAGGCCGCTACTTTACAGATATGTGCTTGTAGTTCATGTTCAATATTTTGGGGTAAGACAGTAACTCGATCCTTGCCACCTTTGCCAGCGCGGACATAGATGTTTTTTTGACCGAAGTCTATGGAATGTATGCGCAAGCGAATACATTCCATAATACGTAAGCCCGAACCGTAGATTGTTTTGGCCATGAGCAGATGCGTACCGTTCAAATTCTGCAAAAGTCGACTTACTTCATCGCCAGTTAAAACTACTGGGGGGCGTTTTTTACGTTTTGATTTTGTTGGTGCAATTTCTTTATCAATATGGATATGAAGGACATTTCTGTAAAGAAAAATCAAGGCGTTTAAAGCCTGTCGCTGTGTTGAAGCTGCAACGTTTCCCTGAACCGCAAGATCTGAGAGAAATCGTTCAATGTGTTTGGAGCCAAGTTCTCGAGGATGGGTTTTTCCACCGTAAAAATGAATGTAACGCAGTATCCATTGACAGTAAGTGGTTTCAGTGCGATAGGCATAATGGTAGTAGCGGAGAACCTCTCTTACTTGATCCATTAATTTGAGATTTGGATTGGGGCGAAATTTTGGCTTAGGTGAGAGGTGGCCCCGGTTGTTCGGACAGGATGGCGGCAAGAATAAGGTGGGTTGCCT
>JACNLK010000021.1 GCA_014381505.1 Candidatus Desulfatifera sulfidica
TCCGTGGAAGTAGAGAATGTTGGGTGACTCAGGGTTGTCGAGGTAGAGTCGGCAACCGATGATGACCCCCGGCTCTACTTCAATGTTCACATCCTGTGCTCCGACAGGCAGGGGGGTGACGGGACTTTGCTGTGGGGAAAAGATGAAGGGAAGGATGCGTGGGTCGTCAAGTTTGCAAGGGGAAGTCATTGTCATTTGTTTGCTTGGTTCCGGGTGGCTGAAATTTATATGAAGTATCTCGCGTTGATTGATTTTGGATGATTGTAAGGGGTTTTGGTGAAAAAATCCAGTTACTGGTAGATGGTAATGTTGCATTTTTCATACACTTGGATTGTGAACGAAAATAGTGATTTTTAAAATATCCTGGTGTCTTAATATTTTCGTCTTAAGGTAGCCTTAACATTATCAGACCCAGAGGTGTTGATAGAGGATGTTGACTCCGATTCCAATCAGAATAATTCCTCCGACAATCTCCACTCGTTTTCCCCAGATTTGACCAATTCTTCCTCCTAAAAGCATTCCGATCACAGTGAGTATTGCGGCTGTAATACCGATAACAACAGCGGGAGTCAGGATTGAAACCCCAATGACAGCAAGAGATAAACCCACAGCCAGGGCATCTATACTGGTGGCGATGGCCAGCATGATCATGGTTTTACCTCGAGTGGGATCGGTTTTGCTCCTTTCATTGTCGGGGTTCAGTGCTTCATGAATCATCTTGCCGCCAACGTAGGTCAGGAGCCCAAAAGCGATCCAGTGATCAATGTTGCTGATCAGGTTCTGGATACTGAGCCCGGCCACCCAGCCGAGCACTGGCATCATTCCCTGGAAGAGCCCGAAGTGGAATCCCAGACGGAACAGCTGCCGCTTATTGACTGGATGGAGCATTACACCTGCGGCCAGAGCCACGGCAAATGCATCCATGGCCAGGGCCACGGCGATGAAAATCAGAGTGATAGTCGACATGAGCTGTTGTTCACGTTTTCCGTTTGAATGTACGCTGGAGTTTGATTATCACCACAAAAAAGGGGGCTGCATGATAACAGAGATCAAAAATATCCAAAGGCCTGTGTAATGTCCCCTGAGTGAGCATACGAAGTTTTTCAATGATGTGCGGTTCGGGAACATAGGGGGCGAGTCCGAGAAGCAGACTCATGGAGAGAAGAATAGGCCAGGAAAGGGAGTCAATGAAACGCATGATTGTTTTGGCGGTTATTGGTGTTGGGTGGGAGGGAATGAGTAGCTAGAGACTGATTTGTTTCTTCAAATTGAACAGTTGTGCAATTTGGGTGGCTGTTTCCTCGATGGAGAAGCCATCGGCATGAATGACCGGAATGTTGTATTTGAGAAAAATCTGATTGGCCTGGTTCAATTCCTGGTTACAGTTGGAAAGGCTGGCATAGTTACTGTTTTGATAACGTTTTTGGCGGACGTGGTGGAGCATCTCCGGTTTACTGGTCAGCCCCACAACTCTTTTTTTGTTGCGGACGATGTCGGGTGGGAGTCTGTAGCTGTTGAGGTCATCCTGAACCAGTGGGTAGTTGGCAGCTTTAATCCCCATTTGGGTTGCAAGGTATACAGAAACCGGGGTTTTGCCTGAGCGGGAGACACCAAGGAGAATTATTTCAGCTTCGTCATAATCCTTGGTTGCTGTGCCGTCGTCATGGTCAATGCAGTATTTGATAGCCGAGACACGAGCGGTCATGGCCTGTTCATCAAGATGTCGGGAAAAACCTGAGGCTCGCAACGCCTTGGTTCCTATGTGTTCTTCGAGCTGAATCAGATAGTGGTCGCATATGTTGAAGAGCTCTACCTGGGGAGAATCCAATATCTCGATGAGCTTCGGATTCATGATTGTTGAGAATACGAGAGGAAATCGGGCGGCTGAGCGTTTAAGGATGTATTGAAGCGCTGCACGTGCCTCCTCTTTCGTGCGGATGAAGGGTATTTTTTCCTCGTTGAAGCTGGTTTCCGGAAACTGACAGAGTAGTGCCTTGCCCAGGTCCTCGGCCAGAATTCCGGTACTTCCGGAAAGATAATAGACGTCTTTTGAGCTCCACATCCGCTTGTTTTGACTCCATGAATGGTTTATCGTATGTTCATTTTCAGTACTCTTTGTACTGTGTAACGTGCCCTTGCACAACAGGAATTTGGCCTTTTCGGACAACGATCGACGGGGAACATGACGTCATCATAAGCACTCCAGATACTCCCGCAATGGGTAATGGGTGCTGAGTGCAGAATGAAAGCAATGAAGTGATGCGGTGATTGATTCGGTGATTGAATGGTGCAGTTAAAAAAACGACTCCTGATTCTAGAACCATATTATGGTGGTTCGCATCGCCAGTTTCTTGATTGTCTGCAGGCATCCGTGAAAAGTGATTGCGTTTTTCTGACCCTGCCGGCGCGGAAGTGGAAAATGCGCATGCAACTTTCCGCTCCCTGGTTTGTGGAGCAGATCCGGCAGTGGCCTCGGGATGCGCGTGCTTTTGATGCAGTGCTCTGTTCAACCTTTGTTGATGTTGCTTTGCTGCGCTCTCTGTTGAGCCAGGTTTCGGGGTGGCAGGCAGACACCCGTTTTCTGACCTATTTTCATGAAAATCAATTTGCCTATCCCGGTCAGGTACAATCTGAAAATATGTATCAGTTTACTGCACTGAATTTTAGTTCGGCCATGGCATCTGACGCCTGTGCATTCAACTCCGATTATAACCGACGAACATTTTTTGAAGGGGTTACTGAGTATCTGGGCAAGGCTTCAGATATGAACCTTGAACTGACTTTACCTGAGTTGGAGCGTAAATGTCAGGTGTTGGCGCCGGGCCTTGATTACACAGAGATTGATGGTTGTTCCGGGAAAATGAGTGAAGGGCCACCAGTCATTGTTTGGAATCATCGCTGGGAGCATGATAAGGATCCGCAGACTTTTTTCAACGCCTTGTATGAACTGGAGGAATTGGGTGTCCCGTTTCGTTTGATTGTGCTTGGTCAGTCTTTTCGATATGGTCCTTCTTGTTTTGCAGAGGCACGAGGGCGTTTACAGGCGAAAACTATTCATTTTGGTTATGCTGAGTCACGAGAGGAATATGTTCAATTGTTGCGGAGTGGTGATGTGGTGGTTTCCACGGCCCTGCATGAATTTTTTGGTTTGGCGGTACTTGAGGCCGTCCGGGCAGGTTGTCGGCCACTTTTGCCCCATCGTCTGAGCTACCCCGAATTGTTCCCCGAAAAATATTTATACCAGGATGGTCAGTTGGTTCAGTCCTTATCTCATTTGTTGAGCGATTTTCAGACTCAAACTGATGCGGAATGCAAGGATTTGACAGAGAGGCATGGCTGGCCGCTTCTGCTCCCGGCCTATAATCGATTTTTGTTTGGTTGAATCTCATTTGCTTGTGTTGGAGAAAAAGCTTAGATTGTCCGCAGGATACAGTTGATTACAGGTGACTTGCTCGGGAGAATGGGTCATTTTTTGTCGTGCTAGGGAAAGGATAATAAATAATGTCTGTTGAAAAATTGAACACACTGGCTGGCTATCAGGCCTTTGATGGGCCGGTAGTATTGGTGATTATGGATGGCGTGGGCCTTGGTCCTGAGGATGAGAGTAATGGGGTGTTCATGGCCCATACTCCCGTTCTTGATGAGTTACTTGCCGGTCCTCTGGTGACTCAGTTGAAGGCGCATGGGGTTGCTGTTGGTTTACCGTCTGATGAGGATATGGGTAATTCCGAAGTGGGCCATAATGCCCTGGGTGCTGGCCGGGTTTTTGCTCAGGGAGCAAAACTGATTAATGAGGCTCTTGAGACCGGAAAAATCTTTCAGGGAAAGGCTTGGCGTAAGGCGATTGAACGTTGCAGAAAAGGTGGCACCATGCATCTGATCGGGATGGTCTCGGATGGCAATGTGCACAGCCATGTAAACCAGTTGTATCGCTTGCTGGAACAATGCGTTGAAGAGAATGTTACCACTGTGAGAATTCATGGTCTTTTGGACGGTCGTGATGTGGCACCCAAAAGTGGTCTTGATTTCTTTGTTCCCCTGGAAGAACGCTTGACTGAATTGTCCAGGAATGGTCGAGATTATAGAATTGCCTCGGGTGGTGGACGAATGGTCACCACCATGGACAGATACGGCGCTGACTGGAGCGTGGTTGAGCGAGGCTGGCGGGCCCATGTCCTGGGCGAAGGTCGTCGTTTTGAGTCTGCGAGTGAGGCTATCAGCACATCTTATGCTGAAGATTCCGATATGACCGATCAATACATGGACTCCTTTGTTGTCTGTAACGATACTGGACCAGTGGGCACTATCGAAGATGGAGACTCCGTTATTCTGTTTAACTTTCGAGGAGATCGGGCCATTGAGTTGTCGCGGGCATTTGATGAGCAGGATTTCAGTGTATTTGATCGTGTAAGGGTGCCCGATGTTTTCTATGCCGGGATGATGCAGTATGACGGTGATGCCGGGATTCCACGCAATTTTCTTGTGGAACCCCCTCTAATAGAACGGACATTGGGTGAGTATCTTTGTGCCACTGGTATTTCGTCCATGGCAGTCTCTGAAACACAGAAATACGGCCATGTTACATATTTCTGGAATGGGAACAAGTCGGGCTATATAGATGCAATTCTGGAAGAGTATGTGGAGCTTCCTTCAGACCGGGTTACTTTTGATCAGCGACCATGGATGCGGGCCGCTGAAATTACCGACATTACTGTTGAGGCAATCCGTGCCGGCACGACAAAGTTTGTCCGTCTTAATCTCGCTAATGGTGATATGGTCGGTCACACCGGTGATCCTGCAGCTGTGCGGATTGCTGTGGAAACAGTGGACCTTTGTCTGCGGCGTATACTTAAGGCGCTCAAGGAGGCGGGTGGTGTGGCTGTCATTACTGCAGATCATGGCAATGCAGATTGTATGTGGACCGACAAAAACGGTGTGCGGACAGCCATGGTGGCTCATACCAGAAATCCGGTACCACTGATCATACAAAACTACAGTGATAAAAATAGTTTTCAATTACAGGGGATTGCCCGGCCTGGCCTGGCCAATGTTGCGGCGACCCTTTGTACCGTGCTGGGGCTGGAGGCACCATCTGATTATGAACTGTCACTTTTGGCTCTCGATGTGAGTTGAGATATCACTGGATAAGGAGTGTTATCTACATTTGTTCAAAAAAGAACATCTTGTAAAGAATTATCTGGCATTTGACTTGAGAGTTTGATACTTAATTTAATTAAGTAGAGTCGTGTAGTTTCATAGCTGAATGGTTATTCAATCTGGCAAGAAACTTGTTGTGATTTTTATCTGTTAAGACTTTGGCGGCTGCACAAGTACAAAGTAGTTTGATTTTAACTGAGGAGTTGAAGGGTATCATGTTAGAAGGCACAGTGAAATGGTTTAACGAGTCTAAGGGATTTGGTTTTCTTGAGCAGGATAATGGGAAAGATGTATTTGTTCATTATTCAGCCATTAACTCTGAAGGTTTCAAGACCCTGAACGAGGGTGATCGGGTAGAATTTGAGATTGTAGACGGTCCTAAAGGACCTGCAGCCGCAAACGTCCGCAAAATCTGATTTATTGGAGGTCGGACCGGGGGTACTCCTGGTCCGACCTTTTTTTACGCCTTTTGTGGTAATAGTTATTGTTTTTATTGGTGATGGTCTTCTTGTTCTGGTGTGTTCAAAAGCATGGAGATATTGAGAGTGATCAGGTTGCATTTTGAGGGATTCCTGATAGGCTCTCTCTGTACTTTGCAGACGATCTTGGAAAATTGTCTTTCCATCCGGGATCTGCGTTGCATTTAGAATTTTATCTTTGAAATACCAAGTGGTTGCTGGAACATTTTTGATACATCATTGCTCCTCAATGAGACGGCTGATTTTTCAAAAGACCCATAATATGAGACTGGATGAGACTGTCTCTAACTGGATGGAGTGATAATGGAAAACCTTTCTAAAGCACAAAAGGCCCGGATGGCGATTCGGACATTTAAGATCCTGGCAGACTCAGTAAGCCTGCAGGGGCATTATCAACCATTTGGCAAGGCTGGCGAAAATCTCTCTGAGGCCCTCAAACTCTTCAATCCTGAGATCTACGGTTCAATGACTAATCCTCGAGTCGTTGAACTCAAGGGCCTAGAGTATGTGATTGACCGTATGCCACGTGGAATCGAACGTTGTAATCGTATCATCCTCACAGCCAATGAGGAATTTGAGGGCACCTCTTTTGAGAAGGTTGTACCCTTGAAAAGAAGGCGTTTGTCTTATGTGGTCTCTGACAAGGAAATCTGCTTTGTCATTACTCGCGGTCAAACTGAAGTTTATGATATCCTGGCTCATATCACTTTCCTTAATATTGAAGCCCAGAAAATTCAGCGTCAGATTTGCAACAAGGAAGGTGGAACCTGTCCCGAATGGCATGATCTGGGCAGGGCTGCTTCCGGTGAATTGGAGTTGAGTGGAGAGGTTTTGGATCAGGCTATCTGGAATCTTTCTATTATTTTGGGACGAACGTACCAGGAGACCCGGGAAAGTTATCATTACATAGAAGATAACAGAACCCGTTATCATTCAAACAATTCTTTGTTTGCCATTGTCTATGCCATGGGAGAGCGTGTGATCGATGAAATTAAATCCATTGATCAACGCCTGACCGTCTATTTTACACCGTCGCTTCGTGAGATGATCGGACATCACAAGTATGCGTCGAACTGGGCTAAAGGTGTAAAGGAAGCCATGTACAGGCAGGGCATGGATAAGCGCCCAATTCATGTGATCAGTGCGAATATGCATTCGGTTAAAAATGTTATCTATGGGGCCGGCGCTCTCCGGGCAGCAGGAAAAAAAGTGCCGGATAATCTCTATGACATGGTCGAGATGATCCGAAAGATTAAACTGGATGTTGATTCATATGCCAGCGAACACGGTTACTATTTCCATGAAGACCTGTCTGGTTCCAGTATTGACGTAATGTTGATTGATACCGCTCAAATAGATACTTCGGCCCTTCATCCTTCAGTGACGATTGATTCGGGTTTTATTGAGCAGGAGCAGTCCGTGATCGTCGTCATGGATTATGCCTTTGGTACTCAGGCCTTTTCAATTATGGATGAACTGCTCTGCCCCTGTCATTATGATGAACATGTGGTGAGTTTTCGCTTTGAATCGGTCTCGATTATGGGTAAAGCAGGAATTCTACCCGGTGAGCGGGGTGATATTATGCTGGCCACGGCCCATGTGATGGAGGGAACTCCTCATAACTATATCGTCAATAACGACCTTGGAGTCGATGATTTTGACGAATCAGTGGACGTATATGTGGGGCCCATGGTTACTGTGCTTGGTACTTCCCTGCAGAATCGAGATGTTCTTGAACGTTTTCATCATTCCAGCTGGAAGGCTGTTGGGCTGGAGATGGAGGGCGGGCATTATCAGCGGGCCATAAATGCTGCTATTATTCAGGGACATATTTTGCCGAATGTGAAGACTCGGTATGCCTACTATGCTTCTGATAACCCGTTGCGGCCTGATCAAACATTAGCGGCCGGATCCATGGGCCGGGAGGGAATTATCCCGACCTATATGGTGACCAGAGTTCTGGTGGAGAAAATTTTAAATCCGGTGCCAGTGAGCAAATGCACTTACGAATAAAACAGCGTCTGACACTGGTTTCCCCCTGGTTGCTGGCTGCGGCCTGTGCCCTTCTGGCTTTGATCATTGGGGTGTTTGCAGTCAATAACTATCATCGGGAAAAAGGGTTGATGACTGATGCCCTGCTTGAAAAGGGTGCGACTCTTATTCGTTTTGTGACGTCCAGTGCCCGTGGTTCTTTTTTTGAAATGCGCCGCGGTCAAGAAGTGACAACCGAAGATTGGATTGACCACGTTCAACAGGTTCTCATTCATGTCTCGGAAGACCCTGGTGTTCAGTCTCTGGTTCTGGTGGATCCTGCTGGAATCATTCTGGCAAGTTCCATGGAGCATGATTCACGGTTGAAGGTTGACCCGCCGACCCTGGGTTTTATCTCCAACCTGGATGCGGGCGGAGATGGGCGGGATGCTTTCGCCTACCGGCTTGAGCAACCGGGCCAGGGAGATTCGTTTCAGGTGGCGGCCTTATTCACGCCATTGGGACGTCGGCAGCTGGAGCAACAACGGGCCATGTCTGAAGCGCACGGTGGTGAAATGATGGGACGGATGATGCGTCGTCATCAGTCTTCGCCTGAAAGGCTTAAAGCGTTGGATAAGATTGCCCGCAGGCAGTTTGTGTTGCTGGTGGAATTGGATATGACCGAGTTCAATACTGCGGTTCGTCAGCAACGATTACAAATTGTAATCCTTTCTCTTGTGTTGCTCCTGGTTGGAATCGGTGGCTGGCTGTCTCTACTCACCCTGCAGGGGCTGAAAGGATCCGAGGTTCGTCTGGCCAGCCTGAGAGCATTTCGGGATAGCCTGATTGCATCGTTACCCATGGGGCTCATTGCCACTGATAGCCAGGGGCAGATTATGACCTGTAACCAGTTTGCAGAACAGGTGGCGGCTGTTCAGGAAAACAAGGTGGTTGGTAAAGTCCCGGGTGTAGTCTTGCCGCCGTTATTGGCACTTGAGTTTGATCATGTGCGTAACGGGAATAGTGGTTCTGAGCAAATGCAAAAAGAGATTACTCTCACTGATCGTGACGGTGTCCAGCGTGCGTTGCGCCTGAGTCGTCTGGCGGTTCTTGGCAATGAGGGGCAATCGTCTGGAATTATGCTTTTGATGCAGGATTTGAGCCAGGTTAAAGAGTTGGAGCGTGAACTGCGTCGCAGTGAACGAATGGCAGCTCTTGGTAAGATGGCCGCAGGTGTGGCCCATGAGCTACGTAATCCGCTGAGTTCAATCAAGGGGTTGGCTGTTTTGCTGAGATCTCGATTTCAGGAGAGGAGCAGTGATCGTGAGACTGCTGATATCCTGGTGTCAGAGGTCGAACGATTGAACCGGAGCATCAGCGAGCTACTTGATTATGCACGTCCTCAGCAGCTCACCAGAGTGCCGGTCCGGATCGATGAGCTGCTTGCCAAGGCCTCCTCACTGCTTGCAATGGATGCCGAGGCCATAGGGATTGCTATTGAGCTTGATGTTGCCTCTGATGTGCCGGAGATTCTGGCTGATCCTGACAAGCTGAATCAGGTTTTTCTTAATCTTCTGCTCAATGGTATTCAGGCTATGGATCAGGGCGGCGTCCTGGTGCTCAGAGTGTCTGCGACAACAGACACCCTGGAGATTCAAATTGAAGATACTGGTTGCGGTATTTCTGAGGAGAATCAAAACAGAATATTTGATCCCTATTTTACGACGAAACCGGAAGGTACCGGCCTGGGGCTGGCAATGTCGGCCAAAATTATTGAAGAGCATGGCGGCTCCATTGAACTCAGGAGCGAGGAGGGCACAGGAACCACCATGACTGTTCATTTACCTCTGGGGCATCCTGGAACTGCGTAAAAAACTGTAGCATTTACTTGTATGCGTGCCTGTTTTCTGTTGGACGTGACAATGGGGCGCTACTGTTTTGTCTTTATGGCTTTTTGCGCAAAGAGCTGACAGGAAATTCCACTGCTTCGAAAGACTTCGGCGCTGGGTACGGCTTTTGATTTGAAATTCATGGCTCGGCAGGCATAGGGGTGAGAAGGATTATGTGTGACCTGCAAGTGCATGCATTGAAAGCAGTTTACTTTGGTATTTTTCATTTGCGGAAACGCTAGCGAGTTGTGTTGTTGAAATTAAAATCTGATTACGTATTGTTCATCCGACTAAAGCGTACTTGGTTTCATGGAGAGCCATTCTTTTCAATAATCGTGAAATAAATTTGGACACCCAATGGATATAACAAACCAGCTTCTTTTCCGACACAATCTGTTTGTCTGCCAAGTATTTTTTGAAAGCTTGCAGATCTGCCATAAATAACTCCTCGTATTGTTATGTCGTGCCGTATAATAATAGATTTTATTGTTATGGGTCAAGCGATGCAGTATAACAATACGAATCGATGCATTTTCTTGCAACGGATGAGAGTCACAGGATAAATCGGTCCAAAACGTAGCGCAATATAAGAAGAATGTTCGGCACTAATCGTATTCATTCGTAATTATAAAGGTGAAGTTAGAGGATATTCCAATGTCTTTCATCAAAGAAGATAATATTGGCAAAATAAGCTTTATCGGTTCAATAATCATTGTCGTCCTGCTCTCAACCCTCTTAGGCTCTATCTTCATTCATGATAAATACAACCATTTTCAGAAAAACCTCCTCAGGGTGGAAAAAAGTCATACCGCTGTGCAGAGAGAGCGACTCCAGTCAGATGTTAAAATGCAAATCCAGCGGATTGATTCCTGGCGTACTGGATCTGAGCGGAACCTCAAAGACAGTATCAAAAAACGGGCGTATGAGGCCCATGCCATCGCTCAGAATTTATACCAGAAGAACAAAGATCATAAAAGTCTAGAGGAAATCCAATTTGGCATCATTGAGGCCTTGCGTCCTGTCAGGTTCAATAACGATAGGGGATATGTTTTTATCAGATCTACCCAAGGGGATTCCGTCCTTTATCCTCCAGATCCAGGCAGGGAAGGGCTGAATGTATATTTAAGCACTCATCCGGACAGGATAGAACTATTTAAAAAAATGGTCAATATCACCCAAGGTGTTGGTGAAGGTTTTGTTAAGTATCAATGGCCTAAGCCTGGAGGTAATGAAAGTGAGCGTTTTGAAAAAATTACCTATGTCAAACATTGCGAACCGTTTGATTGGGTTATTGGCATTGGTGAGTATGTTGCTGATGTAGAAGAAAAGATACAGCAAAACATCATTCATCAGCTAAATAGCATTGTTCCTGACGTGAACTCTTCGGATTACACCTTTATCTATCAGCTTCACGACATGAATGGTGGTGATGAATTTGCCACCATGCTGGTAAATCCAAACCGCCTTGATCTTCTTGGTAAAAAAATTTCCGATGACTATACGGATGCCAAAGGAAACATGTTCCGTAAGGAGATGCTTCAAGGCATTAGGGACAAAAGTGAAGCCTTTGTCACCTATTGGTATAAACAACCAGGTTCAGAGGCGCTGGTTGCTAAGCTGAGTTATTTTAAATATTATCCGGAATGGAACTGGATTGTGGCAAAAGGAACCTATCTTGATCACTTGGACAGGCGTATTGCCGAAATGCAAACGGGGTTGCGACAGGAGACAAAAAGTACTATCCGCCACCTATTGTATTTCGTTATTACAACATGCATCCTATTTTTAGGCATTGGATATCTTTTTTCTAAAGGTATCCACAGACTCTTTGCGGGATACAAAACAATCCAGAAAGAGCAACAGGAAGAACTGGAGCGAGTTAATGCCGCCCTGACAATCCAAGCAACAACCGATTCCTTAACACACTTGTATAACAGGGTATACTTCAACAAACACCTTGAAATCGAAATTTTCCGCTCCCAGCGTCATGGATCCAGCCTCTCCCTTTTTATTTTTGATATTGATAAGTTTAAACAGATAAATGACACCTTTGGCCATCTCTCCGGAGACGATATTCTCAAAGATTTATCTCAACTCTGCCAAACAAATATTCGCTCTACTGATATTCTTGCCCGCTGGGGAGGCGAGGAGTTTGTCGTTCTTGCTCCAGAGAGTGACACCAAGAAAACAACTATTTTTGCTGAAAAGCTGCGCAAACAAATTGAGGAGCATCCTTTTTCAATTGCACAAAAAGTGACCTGTAGTTTTGGAGTTACCCAATATAGAGAAGGGGAAGATAGGGATACATTTATTAACAGGGCAGACGAGGGCCTTTATGAAGCCAAGGCAGGGGGCAGAAATAAGGTGGTTTCCCTTTAAGAGATTATCATGAAATAAAATCGGCAAATTTTGCCGAACAATGTAATTCACGCTGACCCGCGAGCCCTGCTGTTTTTTTGAGTTAGATTCAAGTATTTTGCCTCCGCAAAGTTGGTTGATAGAGACGCGGCGGGCAGGTGATTACGGCCGTTAGCCAGATAAACATAGAGAAAGCAGCGATTAAACACGCCTTGCCAAGACCAATTTAAAGACCTATAATAAGGATATATAAAAGATTAAAATTCAACCAAGAGGGTTAATTGTGGAATCTGTCCTTGCCAGCTGCTCTGCCAGCATATCTGAACTGAAAAAAAATCCTTCTTCTCTCATCGAACAGGCAGAGGGAGAACCGATCGCTATCCTTAATCACAACAGGCCTACCGCATACCTAATACCTGCTGAAACGTATGAAACATTAATGGAAAAAATTGAAGATTATCAGTTAGGTATAATCGTCAAAGAACGCCAAAACGAAAGAATTTCTGCTGTGGAAGTGAGCATCGATGAATTATAAATTATTTTTCCTTCCAACAGCATTTAAGGAGTGGAAAAAATTAGACAACTCAGTTCAAATCCAATTCAAAAAGAAATTAAAAGAACGGCTCTTAAGCCCGCATGTCAAGGCAAGCAAACTTTCAGGCTTTGAGAACCACTACAAAATCAAATTAAGGGCAAGTGGATACAGGCTTGTCTATGAAGTAATAAATGAAGAAGTCTATATTTTGGTAATAGCCGTAGGGAAAAGAGACCAAAATACCGTCTACAAAAAAGCACTTAAAAGAAAATAAGCCCCAACAGACAAGGTTAGATTGTGAGAGCGTAGCGAACCATAATCTGAACCGGTGGCTGGACAAGCCCGGTAAATAAATAGAAAAGAGCTTTTTGGTCTGAGGGGCAACCTACGTAATTAGAAATTAAAAAGCCCGAATCGTCTATTGTGAAGGCGATTCGGGCTGATTTTTTTGGTGCCTAGAGCGAGAATCGAACTCGCACGGGCGCAAGGCCCACGAGATTTTAAGTCTCGGGTGTCTACCAGTTCCACCATCCAGGCATTGGCGTTGTGTTTACCATAAGGGGCTTTTATTTGTCAATCTGCAATGCCAGAACAGATCATGCAATACGTGATGCCTCACGGATAATTTTCTGCATTTCCCGGACAGCCTGGTCAAGTCCTGTGAACACGGCTCGAGTGATGATGGCGTGTCCGATGGAGAGTTCCTCAATGGTGTCAAGTGCTGCGATCCTTGCTGTGGTCTGGTAGTCAAGACCATGTCCGGCGTTAACTCGAAGTCCAAGGTCATACGCTTCTTCAGCGGCCTGGGCGATGAGCTCAAACTCCATATCTCGCTCCTGCTCACTCGTTGCATCACAGTAGCGTCCGGTGTGAATTTCGACAAAGGTTGCCCCGATGGCATGAGAAGCTTTGATCTGTTTGGAGTCCGGATCTATGAATAATGAGACCGGAATTCCAGCCTGATTCATTTCTTCGATGGTCGCTCCGAGTTTCTTTTTTTGTCCACTTACATTCAGCCCACCTTCGGTTGTCAGTTCTCGTCTTTTTTCAGGGACAAGTGTCGCCATATCAGGTTTAAGCCTGAGGGCGATATCTATAATATCTCGTGCCGCCCCCATCTCAAGATTTAATTTGGTTTTAATGGTTTCACGCAGGACGTGAACATCACGGTCCTGGATGTGGCGCCGGTCTTCCCGAAGATGGACGACGATGCCCGATGCCCCGGCAAGTTCACAGATGGCAGCTGCAGCCACCGGGTCAGGCTCTGTGATCCCACGGGCTTGGCGGATGGTGGCGACGTGGTCAACGTTGATGGCAAGATGGGTCATTGTACTGTCCTTGGCGTGTTTGAGCTGCTGGAGGAGTTGTTGTTCGCGAGCGTGCATGGCTTCAGCCTCGCCCTCTGAACGTTCATGGTCCATGCCCAGGAGATGCAGGAGGCCATGGGTGATAAGCCAGATGAGTCGATGGTGAAATGTCTCATTGTGCTGAGCGGCTTCACGGGCGGCAGTATCCACTGATATGATAATGTCGCCCAATTCTTTAAGACCAAGTTGTGCAAACCCGGGATGAGCACCTTCGTCCGATGGAAACGAGAGGACATTTGTCGGTTTATGTTTATTGCGCCAGTGCAAATTCAGGGCTTTCATCTCCTGGTCATCCACCAGAAGCAGGCTGAGGTTGTGGTCCTGAACCCCGTTTTGTTGCATCAACCACTGGCTGCGCCGGATGAGCAGTTCGCGGTTGATCCGGTGATGATGACAAGTTGGGCGAATGGTTAACTCAATGGTCATCGCTTGTCTTCTCCCGCTTCACTGTCTTTTTGTCATAGGCCTGGATGATCTTCTGCACCAGGGGATGTCGCACCACATCGATACGGGTGAATGTGGAGAACGCGATCCCTTCAAGGTGTCTGAGGATGTTGCGGGAGTGAATCAGTCCGGAACGTTTCGGGTCAGGTAAGTCGATCTGGGTGATGTCGCCTGTGACAACGGCTTGCGAGTCAAAGCCGATCCGGGTGAGGAACATTTTCATTTGTTCCTGTGTGGTGTTCTGGGCCTCGTCGAGAATGATGAAGGCATTATTGAGAGTTCGGCCACGCATGAAGGCCAAAGGCGCAATTTCAATAATACCTTCTTCGATTAAAGCCTCGCTTTTTTCATTTCCCAGCATGTCATTGAGAGCATCGTAAAGGGGCCGCAGGTAGGGGTTGATTTTCTGCGCCAGGTCACCAGGAAGAAAGCCCAGTTTTTCACCAGCCTCGATGGCCGGACGAGTGAGGATGATTGAGCGGACCTGTCCGGTTGTCAAGGCGGCAACAGCCATGGCTACGGCCAAGTATGTCTTGCCCGTCCCGGCAGGTCCTATGCCAAAGACAATGTCATTTTGCCGGATGGCGTCAATGTACAGTTTTTGATTCTGTGTACGAGGGGAAACCACCCGGTTCTGGGCAGTTATGTAGACCTTGTCAAGGAATATCTTGGCCAGTTGGGCGGCAGGATTGGCTTCAAGGACTCGCAGGCCAAAGGCAAAATCAGTGGAATAAACAGCAAAGCCCTGAGCACTTAAATCATAGAGCTGCTCCAGGACTTTTGCGGCGAGTTCTACCGAATGGGCGAGCCCGGATATGGTAACATCAGCGCCTCGAGCGTTGATAGTCACACCACTGCTCTTCTCCAGCAGAAGCAGATTGCGGTTCAGTTCGCCGTAGATGAGCGAGGCGCGGGTGTTGTCGCCAAAGTGGAGCTCGCGGCTGATTTTCTTGGGATTATTTTTGTCCTGCAAGTTTTGCGAGCTCTTGGTCTATCATGTTCTGGATGGTTGCCCCGTCGCGTTTTGTCAATAGGCGGCCATTGATAAATACGGTCGGTGTGCCAGTGACACCAGCCTGTTGGGCATCGGCCAGGTCCTGGGTCAATTGCCTGTTGATTTTTTGTGATTTTCGATCACTGTTGAAACGTTCCAGGTCCAACTCGAGTTTGACTGCGATCCCGTCAATGACCTTTTGGCTAAGTTTATCTGCTGCAAAAAGCATGTCATGAAAGGCCCAGAACTGTCCCTGCTCGTTGGCAGCCAGGGCGGCCAGGGCGGCTGGAGTTGCCAGTTCGTGGAAGTTGAGAGGCATATTCTTGAGAACGATTTTGACAGTGTCCGGGTTGTGCTCGAGCACCTGCTCGAGTAGCGGCGCAAACTGGCCGCAGTAGGGTCATTCAAAGTCTGTAAAAACAGCAATGGTGACAGGAGCGTCCGCAGGGCCCATAAACGGGGAGCCTGTGGTGTTGATGGCAGACACATAGTCGACGTTGAGGCTTGTGAAGGAGTTGTCCTTTTCATTAATGAGATAGAGCTTGTTGCCTCTCGGCTCGATGTCGATGGCTACTACACCCTTGTCAACTGGGATGCTGCCGAGCAGACGACCGTTTCCTTCGTAAATGTGGACCTGGTTGTCAGCGGCCAGGATGAATACTTTTTTATTATCCAGTGAATGAACGATGTCCAGGGGGGGAGCAGGGGTGGTCCAGTGTCTTTCAGCTTGCCATTGTATAGTGTTGCTGGTAGCCGGTACGGGTGCAGATGCATCAGATGTTCCGTATCCGAAGAGGATCGGGAGCAGGCAGGCTGCAGCAAGAAATGGTTTGTAGTCCATAAAATCCTCGCATGGAATGAGTATAAAAGCAGTGTTCTGCAAAGATTGAGGTCTGGAAGTTGTCCTCATGTTTTCAGATCTGTTGTCTTTGCGGGGGACATTGCGGTAGATATCCAACAGTCAGATAATAGCGTCGAGAGCATTGTTTGGCAAGTTGTGAATCGATCTTCTGTAAGCCATGGTCTGTTCGTGAAAAAGAAATAGAGCCGCTGTTGTAGCGCCAGAATTTTGTGGTCATGGGCGACGGATGATGTTAGTTATGTATATTTGTCTTTGTTCCTGCGGTCAAGACCTTGACTGGTGGGAGGTTGTGAATTATTTAATATAGCTAGTTGTTGAGCTGATGCCATTTGTGGCACAGACTGATTTTGCGAGGGTGGCGGAATTGGTAGACGCACTGGTCTTAGGAACCAGCGCCCTGGGCGTGGGGGTTCGAGTCCCCCCTCTCGCACCAATTGATTGAAGGCACTGTGAGAAAGTAATTTTCACAGTGTTTTAGAATGAACGGCGGTATCGATTTGCTGTCATTCCGGAAGCCTTTTGGCCATCCGGGTTAAAAAATTATAGAAAGGATGCTTGTGATGGATGTAGTTGTTGAGAAAATCGCTGAGTTGACCAGAAAGGTTACGGTGACAGTTCCAGAGGAATTGACCCAGAAGAATTTGAAGAAGGCTTATGATAAGTTACAGCGTGATGCCAAAATCAAGGGTTTTCGTCGAGGGAAGGTACCCCGGTCTTTGATTGTTAAGACCTATAAGTCTCAGGTTGAGGGTGAAACCTCTGAACAGCTTGTTCAGGACACCTATTTTTCTGCCATTGAGCAGGAGAAGATTGAGCCGGTCGTGCATCCTGAGATCAGTGAGCCCACATTTAATGAAGATGGCAGCTTTACGTATGTGGCCATGGTTGAACTCAAACCTGAGTTTGAATTGGGGGAATACAAGGGGATTGAGGTTGAAAAGCCCGTTGTTGAGGTCAGTGATGAGGAAATCATGACTGAGCTTGAGTCCATGCGTACGAATATGGCTCCGTTGCGTTCAGTGACCGATAGACCTGTTGCCATGGGTGATGTCGTGGTTGTTGATTTTCAGGGCTTTTATAACGACAAGGCCTTGAAAGAAGTCAGGAATGAAGACATGTCAGTGGATATCGGTGCCGGTAAGCTTAATCCTGAGTTCGAGGAAAAGCTGGTTGGCATGGAGAAAGGTCAGGAGGCTACCCATGACATGGAATTTCCGCCCAAGCATCCCAATCCTGTCTTGGCCGGAAAAAATGTTGAGTTTCGTGTCAAGATCAAAGACATCAAGGAACGAGTATTACCCGAGATGGACGATGAATTTGCCAAGGACGTGGGCAGTGAGTATGAGACTCTGGATGCCTTGAAGGACGCTCTTTGTGCCAAAAATATGAAGGAGAAGGAAGAGAAGGCCGAGGGTGATTATTCCGACCGTATCATGCACAAGCTTCTTGAAAATCATGATTTCCCGGTGCCGGTCCGTCTGGTTCGTTTTGAAGTGGAGCAGATGGTCAAGAATATTGAGCAGCAGCTTGAGCAGAGCGGTATGGATCTTGAGGCCGCTGGCATGAACCGTGAACAATTGGCCGAGCAGCATCAGGAAACTGCTGAAAAGCGAGTCCGGGGTGATTTTGTTCTGAAGCGTATTGCTGAGGTTGAGGACATCAAAGTTAAGGATGAGGATCTCGAGCGGGGTTTTGCCCGAATCGGTAGTCAGTACAATATGCCTGTGGATCAGGTCAAGCAGTACTTCCAGAACCGCGATGATCTGCTGCCGTTCATGAATGAACTGCTGAACGAAAAGATTCTTGCTTTTCTGCGCAGTGAAGTGAAAGTGGTTGACGCTCCTGCGGATCCGATGCCGGCCGCATCTGAATCGGCTGAAGGTTAAAACACCAGCGCCGTTATTAAAGTTGAGGAAGGTTTTGACCTCTCCTTGGCAAGTCTATAGTGAATTATAAAAACGGCTGCAGCCGGCCTCGTGCCCCTGCAGCCGAGTTGTCTGGAGGAAAGGACAGGATGAATCTGGTACCCATGGTTGTAGAGCAGAGTCCTCGCGGTGAGCGGGCTTTTGATATTTATTCGCGTCTGTTGCGTGAGCGTATTATTTTCCTTGGAGCAACTGTCTCGGACGAGGTCGCCAGTTCTGTTGTGGCTCAGCTTCTTTTTCTTGAGGCCGAAGATCCGGACAAAGATATTACTTTTTACATCAATTCACCCGGTGGGAGCGTTACAGCTGGCATGGCCATTTACGACACCATGCAGTATATCAAATGTGACATAGCCACACTGTGCATGGGGCAGGCGGCGTCCATGGGTGCTTTATTGTTGGCTGCGGGCACAGAAGGTAAACGCTATGCATTGCCAAATTCACGGATCATGATTCATCAACCCATGGGCGGATACCAGGGACAGGCTACTGAAATTGATATTCATGCCCGTGAGATTCTTCGGATGCGGGAAGATCTTAATCGTATTCTGTCCCGTCATACTGGTCATACTGTTCGCAAGGTTCAAAAAGATACTGATCGTGATAATTTTATGAGTTCGACTGAGGCCAAAAAGTACGGGATCATTGATGAAGTGTTGGCCAAACGTTCAGATTTGGCTGAGGATTAATATTATGGCAGAAAAAGACACCCGAGAACCACGCTGTAACTGTTCCTTTTGCGGAAAGGAGCAGACTGAGGTCTCTAAATTGATTGCCGGTCCCGAAGTCTATATTTGTGATGAGTGCATTGAGCTTTGTAATGAGATCGTTCGTGATGATCAGGACACAGATCTGGTCGCCGGCGAGGATATGGGCATTAAGGCTCAGCTTAAACCCATGCAGATTCATGACTATCTGAATGATTATGTCATTGGTCAGGAGTATGCCAAAAAGGTCCTCAGTGTGGCCGTTCATAATCATTACAAACGGATCGATGCCCCAATTGATGATGAACATGTTGAGCTTCAGAAATCCAACATCATACTTCTTGGTCCAACGGGGAGCGGCAAGACCTTGATTGCGCAGACACTGGCCAAGATATTAAATGTCCCTTTTTGTATGGCAGACGCAACGACTCTCACCGAGGCTGGGTATGTGGGCGAGGACGTCGAAAATATACTTGTCCATCTGCTTCAGGCTGCCGATCAGGACGTCGAGCGTGCTCAACGTGGTATTATTTATATAGATGAAATCGATAAGATTGCCCGGAAATCCGACAGTGCATCGCTGACTCGCGATGTTTCCGGTGAGGGGGTTCAGCAGGCTCTTCTGAAGATCATCGAGGGTACTGTGGCATCTGTACCTCCTAAGGGCGGTCGTAAGCACCCGCAACAGGAGATGGTGAAGATCGATACGACAAATATCCTCTTCATCTGTGGTGGAGCTTTTGTCGGTCTGGAAAAAGTGGTTAAGCGCCGTACTGGCACTAAATCAATAGGTTTTGGGGCCAAGGTTGTGGGGGATGATCAGCGGAAGCTTGGTGAGGTCCTTGCCGCAGTGCAACCAGAAGACCTGTTGCGTTTTGGCTTGATCCCTGAGCTTGTTGGTCGTCTGCCTGTTATTGCCACCATGGAAGAGTTGGTTGAAGAAGATCTGGTCCGTATTCTGCGCGAACCTAAAAATGCACTGACTAAACAGTACCAACGCCTTTTTGAGTTTGAAGACATTCTTCTAAGTTTCACAGAGGGGGCTCTCGCAGCGATCGCTCAAAAAGCCCTTGCACGTAAATCCGGAGCTCGTGGGTTGAGATCCGTGATGGAGGCGGCCATGCTAGATGTGATGTATGAGCTGCCGTCACGTGAAAATGTTCAGGAATGTGTGATCAACGAACAGGTGATCAATGATGGTGAATATCCGGTTATCCTCTATGGGAATGGATCGGATGATGCTCTGAAGAAGAGTGCCTGAAAGAGTTCTTCAGGTGAACTGAAGGTGGCTTGAAAGATATCTGAAGACGGGGCGAGTTGTCATGGGATGACTCGCCTGTCAATGAGAATAAAATCAGTACCAGGACTTCTATGCAAGAAACAGAAAGCACTGCTTACCCGCTCATGCCTTTACGTGACATTGTGGTTTTTCCGCACATGGTTGCTCCGTTGGTTGTTGGGCGAAAGAAATCGATTCAGGCCCTTGAGGAGGCCATGGAGAATCGAACTGAAATCCTACTGGTCACGCAGAAAGATTCCAAGGTTGACGATCCTGACCGTGATCAAATCCACGAGATTGGTACGGTGGCCGCGGTTATGCAACTTCTGCGCTTGCCGGATGGTACCATAAAGGCCTTGGTTGAGGGAAAGCAGCGGGCAAGAGTGTCCTCTTTTATTCTTGATGATCCTTTTATGCTCGTTGATATACAGCTGGTGGAAGGTGGTGATGTTGACAGTCCAAAGCTGACAGCCTATGAACGTGAGCTGCGTAAGATTTTCCAGGAATTAGCCGAGAGCAACCGTAAAATTTCAAAAGAGGTCGTCAGCTCAGTGAGCGACATAAAAGATGTCGCTCAGCTTGTTGATGTCATCAGCTCACATCTCCCAATCCAAAGTAACGAAAAGCAGCAGATTCTGGATCGTGTAGATCTGATCCCAAGGATCGAACTGGTCATGGAATTGATTTCGCGAGAGATCGAGCTGGCCGAGCTTGAAAAAAAAATCAATGAGAAAGTGAAAAAGCGCATGGCTAAGACCCAGCGTAATTATTTTCTCGGTGAAAAAGCTCGTGTGATTCAAACAGAAATCACCGGTCATGCAGAAGATCAGGATGAAGTTGCAGAACTGACCGAAGCGATCAATAAAAAGAAGCTGCCGGCTCTGGTTTTCAAAAAAGCGGAGAAAGAACTTAAGAAACTGCGAAATATGCCGCCTATGTCAGCTGAATCCGCAGTGGTACGAAACTATATTGATACAATTCTCAGTCTGCCCTGGTCCAAGAAGAGTCGGGCTGGGATTGATATTAATAAGGCAGAAATAATTCTCGATCAGGATCACTATGGTCTTAAAAAGACCAAAGAGCGTATACTCGAATATCTGGCTGTTCAACACCAGGTGAAGAAGCTCAAAGGGCCAATTATCTGTCTGGTGGGGCCTCCAGGTGTGGGGAAGACTTCCATATGTCGTTCCATTGCCCGTGCCATGAATCGTAAATTCGTCCGCCTTTCGTTAGGTGGTGTGCGTGATGAGGCAGAAATTCGCGGTCATCGTCGAACGTACATCGGGGCTTTGCCGGGGAAAATTATTCAGTCAATGCAGAAGGCTGATGTTATTAATCCTGTGTTTTGTCTTGATGAAGTTGACAAGATGAGCACAGATTTTCGTGGTGATCCCTCATCGGCCTTGCTCGAGGTTCTGGATCCGGAGCAGAACAATGCTTTTAACGATCATTACCTGGATCTTGATTATGACTTGTCTGAGGTCTTTTTCATTACAACAGCCAACAATCTACACGGCATTCCTTTGCCCCTGCAAGACCGGATGGAGATCATTGAGATCCGTGGGTATACTGAAGAGGAAAAGCAAAAAATTGCCGAGGGGTATCTGATACCCAAACAACTTAAGGCCAATGGCTTCAAGCCCGGGCATATTCAGATGACTGCTGGTTCGGTCTTTGAGATTGTTCGTCGTTATACCAGGGAGGCTGGAGTCAGGAATTTGGAGCGGGCTCTGGCTGCCATATGCCGGAAAGTCGCTCGAGATCGTTTGAAAAAGGGTCGGAAAGCCGCCAAATATCGTGTGAGTGCCCAGTCGGTTGCCAAGTATCTTGGTGTGCCGAGGTATCGATACGGCTTGGCCGAAGAGCATGATCAGGTTGGTTTGTGTACTGGTCTTGCCTGGACTGAGGTGGGAGGTGAGCTGCTGCAGATTGAGGTTACTTTGATGCCTGGTAATGGCAAAATGATCTGTACCGGTAAGCTTGGAGATGTCATGCAGGAGTCTGCTCAGGCCGCACTCAGTTATATCCGCTCTCGCGCCGTCCGCCTTGGGCTCCAGTCAGACTTTTATCAGAAGCTTGATATTCATATTCATGTACCTGAAGGAGCAATCCCCAAGGATGGACCATCAGCCGGCATTACCATTGCTACAGCGCTTGCCTCGGCTCTTCTCGGTCGTCCTGTTTATCATGATCTGGCTATGACTGGTGAGATTACCCTGCGCGGACGTGTCCTGCCAATTGGTGGTCTGACTGAAAAACTCCTGGCCGCAAAACGTGGTAATATTGACAAGGTCTTGATACCGATAGAAAATCAGCGTAACCTGGCAGACATACCGACTAAAGTTAAGCGCTCTCTGGAAATACATTGCGTTGCAAATATGGATGAGGTCTTGGAGCGTGCGTTGGTTCTTGCGGAGGGTGAAAATCTCTTTTTTGATACACCTGTGAATGCTTTGTATGACAATATTTTAGCCCCCGCACGTAACCAGCAACATTGATTGTTTTTTGCTTGACGGGCTTTGGTTATCCTGTTAAATAGGTGACCACACTGATTGACGGGGCGGCTAGCTCAGCTGGGAGAGCATCGGCCTTACAAGCCGAGGGTCACAGGTTCGAACCCTGTGCCGCCCACCATCAATACAAAATATTCTGGAGCGGTAGTTCAGCTGGTTAGAATGCCGGCCTGTCACGCCGGAGGTCGCGGGTTCGAGTCCCGTCCGCTCCGCCATGAATATAAAGGGCTTCAACTTTTATTAAGTTGAAGCCCTTTTTTTGTTCCATGTAATATCTTTTACAGCCATTTCATCATGGTCATTGGTATTTCCCGTGAAATCAGAGTATTTAGTACAATAGTAACTGAGCATAATTTCAGTTGAGGATGATGTTATTCCTGCGAGAGTGGCAAGGAGGAATCATGTGATTAATTTTCTTCACTCCCCTGTTGCTCTGTTCTTGCCCGCAGAGTGCGTAGCCGAGCTTCCAGGCTCATTTGAAGTACTTTGTTTGTGTATTCCTGGGTTATCTTGAGTCGTTTGTCTATGGGAGATTATTGACACATGAAACTGTTTCGGTGCCTCGTTGCAGTGTTGCTTTTTGTAGCGTTGCCACAGCTATCTTTCGCTAGTCAGTCTGTGATGGCTCAGGTCATTTCAATTGTTGATGGTGATTCCATTGTCGTTCGCCTCAATGGAAAAAATGTTGAGGTGCGCCTGTGGGGGATTGACACTCCTGAGTGGCAGCAGTCGTATGCAAAAGCCGCAAAAACATTTGTACGAAAGCGCCTGTCTGGCCGGAAGGTTGGTTTGGTGGCAAAAGATTGGGATAAATACGGGCGGATGGTGGCCCTGGTGCGTACTCAGGATGGTCGACTGATCAACGAGGAATTGGTCCGTTCAGGGCTTGCCTGGGTACATGTGTACTATTGTCGAAATGATCTGCGCTGTGACCAGTGGAAACAGCTGGAAAAAGAGGCAAGGCAGTCTGGTATTGGGCTTTGGCAGGAAAAAGAGCCGCTCCCACCTTGGCAGTGGAAGCGGCTCCAGAGAAACAATTCCTGAACGGATTTAATCAAGCTGTTGTCTTTACTCCCTTTTTCTCCTTATTTATGTATTTGAAGAAGACGGGGAAGGCCACGAAGAAGGCTACACAGATCAGGTACTCAATTCCTTTGATGTGGGTGTAGAAATCGACCATGGTGTTCAGAGGCTTAATCATACCTGTGGCGACCATGTACTGACGTGCCAACTCCGATACTGACCAGTTTACCTGGTACAGAGCCCCGGTAAAGGCAGCTGCTACCCAGAGAGATATTATAGCACCCATTCCAAGTATTACTTTGCTTCCGGTTGATGTGGATTTCGTCGTCATGGTTTTCTCCTTTTTTGTAGGTTTCAATTTTGGTAGCGTTGTGAAAGTTACATCCCGGTGACAGCGCTGACATACCCCTGAATGGCTCCGCCGAATCCGCCGCTCATAAGTCCACCGATCAGACAGGCAAGTCCCCAGATACCAACAAGTGCCGCCATAACGATTCCAATGTTCAGTGCAAATTTAGAGGTTTCCTGAGCAACGTTTGTTTTGGTCTCTTTCTGAGTCTGAATGTTAGTTTTCATGGTGTCCTCCTTGGTGATGGTTTATTGATGCCTTGCTTATTTGATATTCTTTGCCTTTATCATTGCACAAGCGGTGCCAGTTTTTAGTTTTTTGCCACCCTGCTTGGTCTTTTGTTGGTAATTAGCTGTTATTATACAGTTAATTTTTAATTGATACCGTGTTCGCCGGATCGGGAGTGACACACAACTGTGCTGTATCTGGACGCCATCCCTCGCTATTGTGGCGAGCCATGCTAAGGTGTGGCATTGTGTAAAGACGCTTGTGTTGCAAGTTGTTGTGGATAGGCGGGATTGTAATCCTGCCATGAATGTCATATCTGGCTGCACAGCCAAAATTCAAACATGCCACAGCAGGAAATATGTGTCCTTCGAAGGTTCAGGCGAAAGAGTTTGAGGATAAGAATCGGCGTTTCAAGAAGATATACGCAGGGGAATGGTGTAAGTACGGGTGTACTCTGTGAGATGATGGGAAAATGCTGAGGCTTTATATCAGTGTTGTGACACGATTGTTCAAAAGATGATGCCATCCAATTCTGAGGAGGCATCAATGTTTTTACAGCGTGTTGATTTCATTACAGTGATTAACATTATTGCAGAGACAGGAGGTAGGTCCGACGAGCAATTTGTGGGCCCATTCTCGGAACAGACTTTTGCTTCCGCTCACTTGGGCGGAAGAATTGGCATCAAAAAGATGACACAGAATTATGAACACACCCGCAATTCCGGACAGACGATGCTCATGTTAAATTGAAACGACTATATCCGAATATTTAAAATTTACAATGTACTAAAGTCACACCAGAAATTAAAAAAAGGTTGTCGAACAACATGAAGTTGTCCGACAACCTTTTTTAACTACAGATCATTCTGATTAATGTTTGCATGATAGCTAGAAGTACCATGCAACGCAGCTAGTCAAATCAGTATTACTCAGTTACCCAGTGTTGGCCTTTTGCAGGTAGCGCGGTCAGCGTACCCCATTCCTTCCATGCGCCTTCATAAATCTTAACATCCGGATATCCAAGAATATGCTTTAATGTCATGTAAACATGTGCAGACCTATCAGAACTGTGACAATAGGTATATACAGTCTTATCTTTTGTGATTCCAGCGGATTCAAAAGCTTTTCCAATTTCTGCAGGTGACTTGAA
>JACNLK010000009.1 GCA_014381505.1 Candidatus Desulfatifera sulfidica
TAGTGTAATAGTGAGATTTACCACATTGGCTTGATGTCTATTTTTCAAGGAACCCTGGTGTCAATTCCTTCATCTGCTGCCCAATCATATATGACGGAGAGTCACTGGGGGTGCTGGCCGTCCACAACACAACAAATCACACGTCACTTATTCAACGAGACATTAATCTGCTCATGGGTATTGCGCCACAGATCGGGATCACTATCCATAACATCAAGACCATGGAGGCAAAACAAAGACAGTTTCAATCCATCCTTCAGGTCCTGGCCGCCTCTACTGATGCCCGAGATCCCATTACTGCCGGCCATTCACTCAAAGTCACAGAATACTCCATCGGCATCTGTGAAGAGTTGGGCCTTGACCATGAATATACTGAAATGGTCCGGGTTGCCGCGTTACTTCACGACTACGGAAAAATCGGAGTAAACGACTCAAGCCTGAAAAAACCGGGACGACTCAGCGACTCAGAGTATGCAGAAATCAAAACACATGCCTCAAAAACCAGGGAAATCCTTGAGCAGATCAATTTTGAAGGTATATACGAACAAGTTCCGGAAATCGCCGGATCTCATCATGAAAAACTAGACGGCACCGGCTACCCCCAGGGCCTCAAGGATGATCAAATCCACCTGGGATCTAAAATTCTCGCCGTGGCCGATGTCTACGAAGCAATCACCTCTAAACGCCACTACCGCGACCCCATGCCCCGCAAACAGGCATCAAAGGTTCTCACCGACGGAATCGGCACTCATTTTGCTGGAAACTGCGTCACGGCCTTGTTTAACTGGCTGGACAAACAACCAAACACACCAGAGTAGCATTTTTTTCAACAAACAAACCGCCGCCGAGCTCCTTCGACACCCCGCTGGTACCCTATCAACAAAGAGTCAAACCGCTCACTGCAACATCCCACTGTTGTGCCTGCCCCTCATACTGCACCTGCAGGGCAGGCATAACAGGGCCGAAATCAAAGTACAGCTCAGGCCTTTTGGCCGCGACATATAATAATTGGTGAATACGTAAAACGACGCGGATCGTTAAACACCGTGCGGAACTCCTCCATAAATTCTTCATGCCCTCCAGGATACTCACTAAAGTCAAACTGAATTTTCCCGGGGGCAACCTCTACTTTCTTCGTCCAGTTAAAAGCATCACTTTCAGCCAATTGACCATATATTACGTGGTGACCTCCAACGTCGACCTGGATATCAGTCATCCCAAGATCATACATATAGGTATAGATTTTTCGCCCCACATAGGCATCAAAATTGGCCCGTTCCCGTAACGCGGTAACAAGCGCCTGAAGAGTTCGCTCCATACGATCACTGATCCCGAAATGAGTGAGGCAATTGTAATCCAGATCAATCAAACAGAGAATGCCACCCGGTTTAAGCAATCGTGTTACTTTTTCCACAATGTCAAAACTCTCGGCCAGGTAGTATTCCAGGACAAAGCGCATCCAGACAAAATCGAATTTTCCCAGATCACTCATGTCCTCACGAACATCACGACACTGAAAACTTAGACCATCAGCCTTGTAATTCTCCCGGGCAAAGGAGATACGATTATCGGCAAAATCAACACCAACAGTCTCGCCAGCAGAACCGACCAATTCATGGAGGACGGAACTGGTCTTACCAGAGCCACAGCCAAGGTCGGCAACCCGCATTCCCGGTTTGAGACCGGCCCACAGGGCTCTTTTTTGTACAGTCGTCACTTCAGTTTTGATATCTAAACGATAAAACTCGTCTTCACTCTCCATCAAATATTCTTTATCGACACCCATAAAAGCCATCTCCTCTCTTATAAATACATATTTCTTCATCAAATTATACAGATATCTACGTTGGTATAACGTGCCTCACTCCTAACATCAAGGACATTCGTAGTACATCACCCCAGAAGGTAATCAGTCGAACATCACTCCAAAGGGAGCGTACGAGAGCACCACATCCATCGCCACGGTGTGGCACACCGTGATCCTTGACTTTTCATTCAGGTTCTTCTACTATTGAAATCTTCAAATAATAAGTGACTTGTACGGTAACTCTTTCATCCAAAAGTCATCCAGCCCACCCTAAAGAGGTATACATATGTTCGGACTTGGCATGCCGGAACTGATCGTTATTCTAGTTATTATTGTAATCATTTTTGGCGCTGGCAAACTTCCAGAAATCGGCTCAGGTATCGGCAAGGGTATCAAAAATTTCAAAGACGCCACCAAAAAAGAAGCTGATCCTGCAAAACTGGAAGAAGACAAAAAAGACAAACCGGCCGAATAATTTCTGTCCACCTCCCTGCGCCTTGGCTTTGCAGGGTCACCTCAGCCTATTCTGGAGAATGCCATGTTTGGTCTTGGCGCCCCTGAACTGATAGTTATCCTGGCCATTGCCGTTCTGATCTTCGGCGGGAAGAAGCTGCCTGAACTGGGTTCATCCCTTGGTAAGGCCATCACTTCTTTCAAGAAGAACGTAGGTGACACTGAAACATCAACCAAAAATTTAATCGATGACTTGCCCGGTGTCAAAGAGATCGAAGCCGTCAAGGACCAAGTCGACAAGGTCAAGGATTTTGGCAGACTGTTCAAAAAATAACCAGTCAGTCTGCCGCGCATAAAGTCATCACAGAGCCCTCCCTCCCCCCGCAAGCGTTACCAACCGTAGCTGCCCCGTATCCACCTCCCGTTTCACTATTGACACTAAATCCTTTTCGCAGTATTTTTTTCTGTTGTGCAAAAACAGTTCACCTTCACTGTCCCTTCAGAACAAATATCAACAACAGTGATTTAGCCCAAAGATTCGGAGTCATCCATGTGTCGTTTAGCCCTGAAGACAGCCAACACCGCGTTTTCGCCTTACGAGGTCCTCACAGCCATGGAGGCCATGCAGGAAGGATACGACGGCTCCGGCCTCGGCCTGCTCATGCGCGGCCTGGAATTTGAGGACTTCAAATATAACTCCAAAAACCCGATCCTCTCTGGTATCGCCCACACAGAACAAGCCATGTCGCGACTCAACAGCTTCATGGAAGAGAGGGGATTTGAGCTCAAATATGACCATGAGTTTGAGACCATCCCCTCGCTGATCGAGGCCAAAGATCGCTTTCGCTATTTCCTCCGTTCCTACAGGATGCCAGACACTCTCAAGGCCAAAAGCCAGACTGAGATCGACGAAGAACTGATGCTCACCCGCCTGGCTCTGCGCGCCGACGGCGAAGAACACGGCGGCGACCTGACCGCCTTTTCCTTCTGGCCCGATGTAGCCATAATCAAAGAGGTGGGTTGGCCCCTGGACATAGGCAATGCCCTGACGCTCAGCGACAACCGAATACGCTCGCGAGTCTGCATGGCTCAAGGCAGACAGAACACCAACTACGGCATCAACCTCTACGCCTGCCACCCTTTCATCATCCAGGGTGTCGCAACCATGACCAACGGTGAAAACTCCGCCTTTGTCCCCATCCGGGACTGGCTCCTCGGTCAACACTTCCCTGGCTACACTGGTTACCAGAGCGATTCAGAAGTCTTTGCTCACATTCTCCACTATACGCTCACAAAACTTGGGCTGCCCCTCGAAGCCTACAAACATGTCATCACACCACTCAGCACCAAAGAACTTGACGCTCATCCCCAAGGCGAGTTCCTTAAAGGGCTGCGCAATACCTGCAGACGCCTGATCATAGATGGCCCCAATGCGGTCATTGGCACCCTTCCCGATGAGACCTGCATGCTGGTCATGGATCAGAAGAAACTGCGCCCGGCCACAGTTGGTGGTCGTGATGGTGCCTGGGCCATAGCCTCAGAGATGTGCGGGGTTGACGCCCTGGTCCCTGATCGCGATCCAGCACTCGATTTTCAACCAATGCGTGAACACACAATCATTGTTCCCCCCGATAGAAAGGAACTGACAATATGGTCTCAGCACGATCCATTCCTGTTGCCCCAGGCAGCCTAAGCTATACAGATCTACCCTGGATAGTCCAGCACCGAGAAGACCGGTGTACCCTGTGCGGTCAGTGTACCGCCGTCTGCCCCAAAGAGGCCATTTACCTGGCCTACCGCAGACAGCGGATGCCGAAACTCGATGTTCTCAAGAAATCCCGAGGCAACGAGTACCGCACCTTTGTGGGTATCCGCCAGAAGACTTCCATGGCCAATGCCTGTATCGGCTGTTCCATGTGTTCCATGGTCTGTCCCAACGAGGCAATCATGCCGGTGCCCAATACCAACGAGCACCGCACCCTCTTCTTTAACAACCAGAAGGGTGAACCGAACAAGCGAGGCGGCAGGCGCAACGTCACCGGCCCAACCCTGCTTGACCAGATCATGTTTGACCGGATTTCCATGCTCACCGATCCGGCACTCGACGCTGGCCGGCATGAGTTTAATGTCACCACCACCCTGGGACGCATCCTCGATCCGGCTGAATATCTCAAACGCCAGCGCGAGGGCGGTTGGATTCCACCCACCAGAGAAATATTCCCCTTTATTATTGGCTCCATGTCATTTGGCGCTCTATCGCCCAACATGTGGCTGGGACTGCTTCAGGGAGTGGCATACTGCAATGAAGTTCTCGGCATCCCCGTGGTCATTGGTACAGGTGAGGGTGGCTGCCCCCCTTGGGTCCTGAAAAGCCCCTATCTCAAATATATCATCCTGCAGATAGCCTCCGGTTATTTTGGCTGGGATGAGATCATCCGGGCTATCCCGGATATGAAGTGCAATCCTGCCGCCATCGAGATCAAGTACGGCCAGGGTGCAAAACCTGGCGATGGTGGTCTGCTCATGTGGTACAAGGTCTCCAAGCTTATTGCACGTCTGCGCGGAGTACCCGAGGGTGTTGATCTGCCCTCCCCCCCTGTTCATCAGACACTCTACTCCATTGAAGAGAGTGTCATGAAGATGATCCAGACTCTGTCGACTGCCTTTGACCACAAAGTACCCATCTATCCGAAAATATCGGCTTCCACCTCGGCCAAGTCAGTACTCAACAATCTGGTGCGCAACCCATATGCCGGCGGCCTGCTAATCGACGGCATCGATGGTGGCACCGGTGCAGCTTACAACGTATCCATGGATGCTACGGGCCACCCCATCGCCTCCTGTGTCCGCGAATGTTATCTTGACCTGATCGCCCAAGGGAAGCAAAACGAGCTGCCCATCTTTGCAGCAGGTGGTGTCGGCAAAAACGGCAACGTGGCCCAAAACGGAATGGCGCTTGTCATGCTCGGGGCCTCGGGCGTCCACATCGGCAAGTACATTATGCAGGCAGCAGCCGGATGTCTTGGCAACGAGAAAAACCGCTGTAACGTGTGTAATGTCGGCATTTGTCCCAAGGGTATTACCAGCCAGAATCCGAAGCTCTACCGTCGACTGAATCCTGACCTGGTGGCTGAACGTGTGGCCGAGATCTACATGTCAATTAACACTGAGATCAAAAAAATAATGGCTCCCCTGGGTCGTTCACAAAGTCTGCCCATCGGCATGTCTGACGCCCTGGGAATTGCCGATAAGGCAGCAGCGGATCGTTTGCACATCAAATACGTCTGCTAACCCAAGATAAGGATCTCTGGTAAAACACCCCTGGCTCTATGCCTAAACCAAAGCCACCCGTAATCTGTGATTACCATATAAGGAGCGTACAGTGAGTACGACTGTTGTTAAAGGCCTTGACGAAAAAGGCCACCGCATCAATTCAATGGATTTTGAACTGCTGGTTCGCGAGGCCGCTCAAACCACCAACCAAATCCGACTCGAGACCTACGGCCAGCACAATATCGGCATTCGCCTCTCCCACGAAGACGGCCTGACCATCGATACTCAAGGTCCGTCAGGGCAACGTTTGGGTTGCATGGGCATGCCCGGGACCAGCATCACCTGCCATGGTGCAGCCTCTGATGATGTTGGCTATCTCAACATCGGCGCTGAGATCACAGTCCTGGGTGATGCCACCAATGGTGTCTGCAATGCAATGGCCAATGGCAAAGTTTTTGTCGGTGGTTCCATTGGCGCACGCGGCCTGACCATGACCAAATGGAATCCGGATTATGACAAACCCGAGCTCTGGGTTCTGGGCTCCTGCGGTGATTCCTTTGCCGAGTTTAACTGTGGCGGAATAGCTGTGGTCTGCGGAGTTGAAGCCAAAAATCCAAATAATGTCCTTGGATACCGCCCCTGTGTTGGTATGGTTGGCGGCATCATCTATTTCCGCGGTCCCATTGATGATTCATACTCCAAAACCAACGCCAAACTGAGCCAGCCAGACGACGAACAGTGGCAATGGCTGACCGGACAGATGTCCGAATTTCTCACAAAGATCGGTCGCAGTGAACTGCTTGAACATCTCACCATCCGCGAAGAATGGCAAACCCTGAACACCATTACCCCGCAGGAACGGGCCCTGATGTTCTCCGGCCCCATGCCCATGGCTCAGTTCCGCAACCAGCACTGGAACAAAGATCTTGGAGGTGATCCCCTGCGCGATCTCTCTCCCGGCCTGGACCGAAGCCCTATTGAGGCCGTCCCCACCGGCGATCTGCGTCGCAAGGTTCCCTACTGGGCCAACCGCGAATCAGCAGCCCCATGTACCTATTACTGTCCGGTCCATATCCCGACCGTTGACAGATTACGTCTGATCCGCGAAGGACAGATCGACGAAGCCTACGAGATGCTGCTCAACTACACTCCGCTGCCAGGCTCTGTCTGTGGGGCTATCTGCCCTAACCTCTGTATGCAAAACTGCTCACGTAGTGGAGTTGATGAATCCATTGACATCCAGTTGCTGGGTCGCTCTGTTGCCCATGTCCCATCACCTGTCATGGCTGAATCATCAGGTAGAAAAGTCGCAATCATCGGCGGCGGCCCTGCCGGCATGAATACTGCCTGGCAGCTGGCACATGCCGGCATCGAGGCACATATATTTGAAAAAGATCAACAAATCGGCGGAAAGCTGGCCCAGGTCATCCCCTGGGAACGGTTGTCCCAAGCGATCTGGGACCAAGAGATCAAGCGTTTCACGGAGACCAAAAACATCCATATCAACCTTGGCGTTGATCTGGACCAGGCCCAATTCAAAGAGATTGAGGCTGAATTTGACTATGTAGTTGTGGCAGTAGGTACACACCAACCTCGCAAAATTCCCTTCCCGGGACATGAGAAGGTTATCGCCGCCCTCGACTTTCTCAAAAATGCCAAAAGTGATCAGCCTAAACAGATCGGCAAGGAAGTCGTCATCATTGGAGCTGGAAACGTGGGCTGCGATGTGGCCTGTGAAGCTTATCGTCTGGGTGCAGAAAATGTAACCCTGGTCGATATCCAGAAACCACTGGCATTCGGAAATGAAAAAGAAGCGGCCGAGGCATTAGGTGCTCAATTCCGCTGGCCGGTTATGACCAAAGAGGTCACCGATGAAGGTTTAGTGATGGACACCGGAGAGGTGATCCCCGCTCAGACAGTGATCATCTCCATCGGTGATGTGCCCGCACTTAAATTCCTGCCTGAGGATGTTGAAACCCTGACCGTAGGCGGTGCCGCCTGGATCAAGACCGATGCCGGCCACCTGACTTCAAACAGCAAAGTGCTGGCCGTGGGTGATGTGGAAAAACCAGGTCTTGCGACCCACGCTCTGGGTGCCGGTAAAACAGCGGCCGATTACATCATTGCCCAGTTCAAGGGGCAGGACTGGAAACCTTTCACGAAAGAGGTTATTACCCAACAGGCCCTGACCATCACTCATTATGTCCCCGATGACCACGCTGACATACACACTGAAGAGGCTCAGGCCAAGAGCTGCCTCTCCTGTGCCGCCTGTCGTGACTGTCACCTCTGCGAGACCATCTGTCCCACCGGTGCCATAAGCCGACGTGAATTGGAATACAGTCATCAGAGTGGATACGAATCCGGTCTTGGCGGTGGTTATGAGTATGTCTCTGACGACAAAAAATGTATTGCCTGTGGCTTCTGCGCCGACACATGCCCTTGTGGCATCTGGATGATACGTCCCTTATAAGTCAATACCCTCAGTCTGCGGCCCGCATCAAACTGGCCGCAGACTGAGATGCTGCCCCCTCGCCCCTGACGCAAACAACCCTCCCCTTCCACCCCCTGACAAATATATCAGGATATTCACTGCAACATCTTGACTTCCGCCTCTTTTTTTGTGAAACTTCAGCGACCATGTTTGTCAGGGATACTTTTTTATACTCCCCCCAAAACTTCTTGACATCAAATTCCATCCTCATTACACAATGCGACACAATCGGTCATTTGACTATTCACAGTACGTGAGCCATCAACCTTCAAGGAGAGATCCATGAACATCATCCGTGATCTAATCGGAAAATCCCCCTTTGGCCCCATTGTTGAGCATACCAAAAAAGTCCATGAATGCCTTGAAGTCGTACGCCCGCTTATTCGGGCTCTGATTGCTGAAGACTTCGAACGAATCAGCAAATTGCAGAGCAAGGTATCCCGTCTCGAATATGAGGCCGACGAAATAAAACATGCGCTCCGTGACACCCTGACCAGACGTTACTTCCTGCCGGTGGATCGATCAGAGCTGGACGCATTCATCAAGGCCCAGGAAAACATGGCAGACTACGCTGAAGACATTGGCGTCATTCTGACGCTGCGCAAGATCAATGTTCACCCGACCCTGCATGAACCCTTCATCGATTTCATCAATCAGGTGTACCAGGTAAGTGGCACCCTGTTGACCGCAGCCGTTGAATTCAAGAACCTGGCTGAAGTCTCATTTGGTGGAGCCGAGTCGCGACAGGTCATGCAGCCACTGGAAAATCTGGGCGAAGAAGAATGGAAAGCCGACAAAATGGCCCGCACACTCAGCCGCCAGATCTATGCCCTGGAAGATGAAGTCAAATTATTAGATATTCTCTTCTATGAAAAAATATTGCTCAAATTGAGTGCCATTGCCAATGAAGCTGAAAATGCTGGGGATTATCTCAGGGCCATGATTTCCAAAGGATAACTTAATATGGAACTTACAATCATCATTTGCACTGCCGCCATCGGCCTTTATATGGCCTGGAATATCGGGGCAAACGACGTCGCCAACTCCATGGCCGATGCCGTTGGTTCCCGATCCATTTCAGTTAAGCAGGCCGTTGTCCTAGCCGGTATCTGTGAGTTTGCAGGTGCAGTACTGGTGGGCAGCAGTGTTACCAATACCGTCCGCAAAGGCATAGTTGACCCCTCACTTCTGGCCACCATGCCAGGAATCGATGCCTCAGCTGCTGCAACCATCATGGTCATTGGCATGACCGCAGCACTCCTTTCCGCCGCCCTGTTTCTGAATTTCTCATCTCTATGGGGTATACCTGTCTCAACGACCCATTCTATCGTCGGTGCCGTCGCCGGATTTGGTATTGTTGCTGCCGGCTGGAGTGCCGTGAACTGGGGCAAGATGGGACAAATTGTGGCCTCATGGTTTATCTCCCCGGTGGCTGGTGGCTTACTGGCCTTTTTTATTTTCAATCTGATTTCGAAATACATCCTTGGTCAGGAGAAACCTACCCGAGCCGCAATCCGCTACACGCCTCTACTGGTCTTCGTTCTGACAGCAGTGGTCACTCTGGCCACAGTCTATAAGGGACTCAAGCATGTAACCGGTGACCTCCCCTGGCTCACCGACGCAGTCACCCTTTATATAGGCCTGGGTTTTTCCGCAATCATGGCCTCCCTCTCCATTCTCTGGGTAAAAAACAAGCTCAGGAATAAAGACCACCTACCCATTTCCGCTCAATTGGAGCAGGTGGAACAGCTCTATGTCCCCCTGGTGGTCATCAGCTCCTGTGCCGTGGCCTTTGCCCATGGTGCAAATGACGTAGCCAATGCCATTGGTCCCTTTGCCGCCATCGTTCATATCTTACAGACCGGAACCATCGAAATGAAAGTAGGTGTACCTTTCTGGATCCTTTGTATGGGTGGTATCGGCATTGTCCTCGGTCTGGCAACGTATGGCTATCGAGTCATGGAAACCGTAGGAACAAAAATTACCGAGATTACTCCCTCGCGCGGGGTCGCAGCTGACCTTGCTGCCACGGCCACTGTTCTGGTTTGTACCCGGCTGGCGCTGCCAGTCTCCACCACTCACACTCTGGTTGGTGCAATCCTGGGTATCGGGCTGGCTCGAGGCTTGGGTGGTGTCAACCGCAAAGTCGTAACATCAATCTTTGGGTCATGGATTATTACTGTCCCGGCAGCAGCCCTGATGTCAATGATCCTGTTTCTGATCGGTAAATTCTTCTTTTTTGACCTGATCCGCGAGATTATTATAAAATAGGGAAGCAGGGAGCAAGAGAGAAAATCAGCGGCTACCCACTCAGATCAGGATTATCAGGACTGACGCTGTAGAAAAGCAATGAGTAACTGCTCCAGGACAACTTGGGCTCGAAGAAGATCACCGGTCTTTTGTTCAAGCCGTCCTAAATCAGCAGGAGCTGAAACTTGCTTAATCTCAGCACAATTGTAGTTGAGGCAAAACAGGGGCTTGAGAAGCAAAATACAACCCCGTGAACCCAGGAAGCTGCACTCAACCCCGTCATCACGAACAACACTGACCTCAAGCCCGGCAAGTATATTCATGAAAAGCTGAAGCCCATCATTTTCATTGGTCATATAATAACTACAGCACCCGCCATCTGGCCGGACCGCACAGGCACTGCAGGTCTTCCCCATCTCCATAACTGTCATCTGCTGCTCAAGCAACCGGGCTCGCTGCAGCGTCAGCTTCAATTGAGCAGCAATCACCTCATCAGCCAGCAATTCACGACCATAGCAATGGGCTAATTCGTGGGCAAACGACAGACGATCGGCCACTGCACCACCATACACAACGCCATAGAGCTCTGTCAGGCTGCTCTCCAATCCTCTCTTATTCATCCAGCCCACTCACTCGCCCCATGTAATCTCGCCAGATCGGTGCTGCAGTCCGGCCGCCATTCTCCTGAATTCCCAAACTTGCATTGTGGTCATGACCAACCCAGATCCCGGTAATCCGGTCCCCGTGAAACCCGATAAACCATGCATCCCGACTGTCATCTGAAGTTCCTGTTTTACCTCCTGAAGATCCGGGCAGCCCTGCGGCCCGCTTCCCTGTCCCCTCATGCAGCACGGCCTCAAGCATTGTCTGCATGGACTCAGCAGTCTTACGGCTCACCACTCTCCGCCCCTCCTGTTCGGATGCGTAGAGCACCCGGCCATTGCCATCCTCAATGCGATCAATCAATCGCGGACGAACAAAACGGCCATTACAGACAAAGGGACTGTAGCTGGCACTCATATTCATGAGTGAAACATCAGTGGCTCCCAAGGCCAGTGACAAATTAGCTCTGATGGGCTCATTCAGCTCAAGATTTCGGGCTAGAGTACGCACCCGACTCACTCCTGTCTCCTGCAGGAGTCGAACCGCAGCCACGTTACTCGACTCCACCAAGGCCTGCTGCAGAGTCATCTCGCCCTTATAGGTATCAGAGAAATTTTTAGGCCGCCAGGGCTTGTCACCTTGACCGGTAACGGTCAGCGGTGCATCCAAAATCAGAGATTCCGGTGTCCATTTTTGTTCAAGTGCTGCGGCATAGACAACAGGTTTAAACACCGAACCTGCCGGACGTCTGGCCTGAGTCGCTCTATCAAAAGGACTTTCCTCAAAATCAACCCCACCGACCAGAGTGCGAACGCGACCTGTGCAGGCATCAAGGCTGACGAGAGCACCCTGGGGCACCATTACATCCTCTATATCATCGGCACCATCCACTTCACCCGTCTGCTCAACAGCGGGTGTTCGCTCAACCACGGCCATCACTCCAGCTCGTACAGCACGCACAGCCAGGGCCTGTTCATCCTGATCAAGAGTCGTATAAATCTTCACCCCGGCACGATTCACAGAACCACCCAAAATCTTTCGCGCCTGTTTACGTACCAACTGACTAAAATATCCATGATCCCCATGAGAGCCAACAGGAATTGGTCGCAACTCCGGGACACGATTAAATGCCTCACTGGCCTCGTCTGCACTCACGTACCCATCTTCGGCCATACGATTGAGGACATAACGCTGCCTCTCCTGGGCCCGTTGCAGATGCCTCCGAGGTGAATACCGGCTCGGGGCCTGGGGGAGGCCCGCAAGGAGTGCCATCTCACCCAGATTGAGTTGAGATACAGATTTTCCGAAATACTCTTGAGCTGCCGCCGCCACCCCATAGGCACCATTCCCAAGATAGATCTGGTTGAGATAAATATAAAGAATTTCATCCTTAGTGAGCAGGCTATCAATACGCCAGGCCAGAATTGCCTCACGCAACTTACGGATATAATTTTTTTCCGGAGTGAGCAGCAGACTGCGAGCCACCTGCTGGGTAATAGTCGACCCTCCCTGACTGCGCCGTCCTTTTTTAAGATTCACCACTGCCGCCCGAAAAACCGACCAGGCATCCAATCCAGGATGCTCATAAAAACGACCATCCTCAGCTGCGACAAAGGCCTTGGGAAGCAGAGAAGGCATTTTCTCCAGTGACACCAGAGTACGGTTCTCAATAAAAAGCCGCTCAATTATCCGGCCATTACGATCGACGATCTCACTTGCCTGAAGAGGTCGATAATGAGCTACTGTTTTCAGATCTGGAATATCAAGAAGAACAGAAACCAGGAGAAGACTCCCGAGAAACACATTAACCAACAGGGCAATCCCGAAGATAAAAAAGATTATATGCTTTTCACCGTAGGGTTTCCGACGAAGCGGGCGATTACGTGGCTTGCCCCGGGACTCTGTTTTTTGACGGACTGGACTCACTTGAACTTGAATGTTTGAGAGTTAATGGTAAATTTAACAGCGTTATAATAATTTCTGACTGACTGCGTCCCTGTGTTTTTTTTTACGATTTTATCATTGTGTCGAGTTTGTTCAACTTCAGCCCAGTGTCACGCATCGGCACGCGACTGAATCAATCTACCAGCTGGCCCTGAACACGCAAGCCTAAAACCATGTCCAAGATCCGTATCCTTCCAGAACAACTGGCCAACCGCATCGCCGCAGGTGAAGTGGTCGAACGACCGGCCTCCGTTGTAAAGGAACTCATCGAAAACAGCCTTGATGCCGGCGCTGAACGAATTGAAATTGACATCGAAGGCGGCGGCACCCGACTGATACGGATCATCGACAACGGTGAGGGTATGGACGAAGATGATGTTCTACTCTGCCTTGAGCGTCATGGTACCTCTAAAATCACCGAAGATAACGATCTGGATCAAATCAGCACCCTGGGATTTCGTGGTGAAGCAATTCCCTCCATTGGATCAGTTTCCAAATTGGCCATCACCTCTCGACCGGCAGGTTCATCTTTGGGTACCCGTGCCGAACTGAACTACGGCAAACTCACCAAAGTCCACGAGATTGGCTGTACCCAGGGGACCACCATTGAAATTCGCAACCTGTTTGGGAACACCCCGGCCCGGAAGAAATTCCTGCGGACCCAACGCACCGAACTGGCCCACATCGATGAAGTAGTCAAGAGCTACGCCCTGGCAGCCCCCAAAGCCAGCTTTATCCTGCGCATCAACGACCGTGAAACCCTGCACCTGGATAACACTACGAATCTGCGGGAACGACTCGGTCAAATCATGAACTATTCTGGTAAATTACTGCAGGTCAGCGGAACAGATGGGCGCAGCAGAGGACCCCGCATCCAGGGTTTACTCCTGCCCCCGGATGCAAACATAGCAGCATCGGCCCGTATCAGACTTCTGGTTAACGGCCGGGCAGTCAAGAACCGGCTCATGGCGCATGCTGCAACTGAAGGCATGCGCAGTTTCCTGATGAAGGGCCGCAGTCCAGCAGGGTTGCTCCATCTCCATATAGCCCCGGAAGAGGTGGACGTGAATGTCCATCCAGCCAAACACGAAATCCGTTTTCGCAATGGGCAGGCTGTGCATCAACTGATCAGTCAAAGCGTGGAGCAAGCCATCCTTAATTACCAGAAAACAATCCAGGGACACATCTTTCAGGGACAGCCGACAGAAACGGACGCACCAGCAAAGGGGATACAACAAGAGGCAAAGCCCATTTCCCTGTTCAAACCACAGGCACTACCCACCCGCACAACCACAACGACACAGGAGAAAATGGTCCCGAATCTGTCCTGCAGGGAACCTTCCAGCCCGCCCCCAACCACTGCCCAGCCAGTAGAGCAGGTCTCACCACAGCCATCGACAACAACAGCCCCGCACTCATTCGAAACGACAACACTCCGGACCACGGTCAGCGCAACAGACAGCAGTCCCTCTGAGCCACCAGCCGCTTACACCACCTCCCCGTCCCACAGTATCCAGAAACAGGTTCCTGAAGAGACCACCGGAACGCCCTCACCAAACCTGCGCCTGATTGGCCAATACAACAAACTCTACATCCTCTGCCAGTCTGGTTCTGATCTGTTGATTATTGATCAGCATGCCGCCCACGAACGACTGCTTTTCGAAAACTTGAAACAACAGTACATGGGAGGCCGGCTCTCCAGCCAGGCCTTACTCTTTCCCATCCACCTGGAATTGGCGGCAACAGACATTCGCACCCTGGAACAGCATCAGGAAACTATTCAACAGCTCGGATTTGACCTTCGTCCATTTGGCGGCAGCACCTACCTGCTAAGCGGTGTTCCTGCACTAACCGGACACTGTGCACCTACCGAACTGTTTCTGGAAATTCTAACCGGGCTTGCCAGCCAGACAAACCACAAAAACAAATCCAGTCGCTTCGAGAATATACTGGCCAGTATGGCCTGCAAAGGAGCTGTCAAGGGTGGTGACACCCTCCATGAACAAGAAATTGAGAGCCTGCTCCAACGCATGGCCGAAGCTGACCTCTTTTCCCATTGCCCACATGGCCGACCGGTCAGTCACCGCATAGAACCGGATGAAATCAAAAAATGGTTCCATCGTACTTGACCCCTGGAGAACAAATGAGCTACTTCCTACCAAAACTGTTATTTTCAAAATCACAAAAGTCTTCATACGGCCTCTCCCCCCTGTTCTTCCTGGTCATATCCATGGCTCTCCTTCTGGGAAGCTGCGGCAAGACACCAGTCCACTACATGGGCAGCAAAGGAGAGACCAAGGTCATTGAAACCACGGCTTACTGCGGTTGCAGTCAATGCTGTGACTGGGAACGAGGCAGATGGCTTTTTCTGAAGATGGACTTCTGGAATCGTTATGTCAGCAACGGTAAACGGTCTGGTGCGACATACACTGGCCAGACTGCCAGCGGCACCCATCCACGCGAAGCGGGACGATTCACCTACGGAACAATTGCTGCTGACACCCATTACTATCCCTTCGGCACCAAGATGTATGTGCCAGGCTATGGCTGGGGTATTGTTGAAGACCGAGGTGGCGCAATCAAGGGACCCAACCGAATCGACCTCTATTATGACTCACACAAACATGCCCTGAAATGGGGAAGAAAAAAAGTCAAGGTTCGGATCATCAAACCCTGATGCGGAAAACACCACATTGCAAATGACCTGTGAGATCCCAATGGCCACGATGGCCCTTATCCAACCACAGTCACCATCAATCATTCCACCGGGCCAGACCCGATAAATAAGATACAATGACTCAGAAGATTACAATTATCGGCGGAGGACTGGCCGGTTGTGAAGCTGCGTGGCAGGCCGCCGAACGCGGCTGTCAGGTCACACTCTACGACATGAAGCCACAGCGACTCAGCCCGGCCCACCACTCGCCCCTGCTGGCCGAACTGGTGTGCAGCAACTCGCTGCGCTCCAACGCCCCGACCTCTGCCGTTGGCCTGCTCAAGGAAGAGATGCGACGCCTGGACTCGTTGCTCATGCGAGTGGCTGACGCAACAGCAGTACCAGCCGGACAGGCCCTGGCCGTGGACCGGGAGCAGTTTTCCACCCAGATCACCGAGGCTCTAAAACTCCATCCCCGAATCACTGTCATCCGCGAAGAGGTTCTTGAACTGCCACCACCTGAAGGTCAGCCTGTCATTCTGGCCACTGGCCCCCTGACCTCAGAGTCCATGACCGAAGCCCTGATCAATCTCACCGGACGCGACCGGCTGGCCTTTTACGACGCCATTGCACCGATCATTGTGAAAGAGTCCCTGGACATGGAGATCGTCTACCAGAAATCACGCTGGGATGATGACAATCCCGGTGATTATCTGAATTGCGCCATGGACAGACTGCAGTATGAAAACTTTCTGGAAGCCCTGAAGGCGGGGAAAACCGTACCGCTCAAGGACTTTGAAGAGGCCAAATACTTTGAAGGCTGCCTGCCGATTGAGGTCATGGCCGAACGGGGCAATGAAACACTGCGCTTCGGACCCATGAAGCCTGTGGGGCTCAGGAGACCAAACAGCGACATCACCCCCCATGCCGTGGTGCAGCTACGCCAGGAAAACCATGAAAACACTCTCTACAACATGGTTGGCTTTCAGACCAAACTCACCTACGGAGAACAGAAACGGATCTTTCGCATGATTCCCGGCATGGAAAAGGCTGAGTTTGCCCGCCTGGGATCACTTCACCGCAACACATTCATCTGCGCACCCGAACTCCTGGAACCGACCCTGCAACTCAAGACCCGGCCCGATCTTTTTCTGGCTGGTCAGCTCTCGGGTGTAGAGGGGTATGTGGAATCCACAGCCATGGGACTTTTGGCTGGAATCAACGCCGCTCGCATGGCCCTTGGCCAATCATTGGTCAGTCCGCCACCAGATACCTCCCTGGGGGCATTAATCACCCACCTGACCAAGACAGACCCAGGACATTTTCAACCCTCAAATGTAAACTTCGGGCTCTTCCCGCCCTGGGAGAAGAAAGTGCCTAAAAAACTTCGCGGTGAATTACGGGCCGAAATTTCTTTGGCCAGCCTGGCCGCATGGAAGCAGGAAATGACCTGAACCATATAAGGCTACACCCGTATTTTTTTCTCAGGCTCTGGATTTTCTGCCCGAAAAATGATCGCCTCTCGCTTTACCGTGTTGGCGTGGAGGAAAACACCTGTCTCTGAATCGCTGATATCCACAACGTGCAATGCCTCGGCTATACGGTCTCCTCTGTTGTACTGTGCTACTAATTCATTCTGTCCTTCCAGGATCAGCTTCTCATTCAGCACATACCCCTCACTTTCCGGATAGACACCAATATAAACAATTCCCATTTCAACGATATCATTAAAAAAATGGGTCCCCAAAGAGATATCCGGAGCCAACTTCTCGTGCATCATGGACAGTTCGCAGAGCACCGACACATTGCGGATATCATTGAAGGAGACCGGTACGCCCAACTCCGGCATCTTACTGCCCCAGCGCCCCGGCCCCACCAGCATCGTATTTTTATCGGCTGGCATCCCATTGGATAACTCGCCAATCAACCTGGCCACAGAATAGCGCTCTGTGGGCTTCAGGACGCTATATCTTGAGGGAATCACATAGATAAGTCTGTCGATTCGTTTGGCAGTTGCCTCCCCGATAATGGGGCCTGCTGTCTTGATCAATATATCTTTTTTCTTAATATTTTTGGGGAGATTCGCGCCACCTGTTTCAACTTTGACCTGAAAGGGGCGACACTGGAGTAGATTGATACGGTATGATTTGTCCTCAAAAAAGTTTACTGCAAACTCAATATCGACCGGATATTTATAGGCCGCGGCAAGAGCACGGAGCATATCCCTCATGTCATCCACAAACGCCGTCTGGGTAAAGACATTTTTAAAGGTCAGCATCCATGAAAAGACATTTTTGACATCAAACTGTCTGGCCCGCGCCTCCATTTCTGTGTCGCGCACGGCAAACAGATCAAGGGGAAGACTGGGATTTGCCTTGACCAGGGGCTCTAAATTATTACTCTCCTGAGAATTTGTCTTCAGATCCAGGACATCAACCGTGTGCTGACTATATTTATGGACTGCATCCGTGCTGACCTCAGGACGTTTCAGCGGAGCATCCAGCGCCACAATACGCGTGTAATCATCGTCATGCTGGTCCACGGCACGAGTCCCCAGGCCATAGACGAGCCGCAGGACTCCTGCGGCCGGATCAATCTCCGGATCCCAGGAAAAGGGGTTGAATGAATAGCCCACCCCGGCCAGTTGTGGCATATAGACATTGCCATAAAAAGCACCAGACACCCGCTGGACTAGCAGAGCCATCTCTTCGTACTTATTCCATAAACCTCGATGGGAGCGGTAGGTCAAGACATCTCGACTCAGTGAACTGGCATAGACCGTACGAACCGCATCCTTAAACTGCTCCAGGCGTTCTGCTGGAGTCCCCTGATTAACACAAAAGACACTCTCATATTTTCCTGAAAAGGCATTGCCATAGGCATCTTCAAGCAGACTACTGGAGCGGACGATTATGGGTGATTGACCGAAATAATTCAGTATTTCCTTAAACTGAGCAATGGTATCTCTGGAGAATTTCCCCAGCAGGAGCTTCTCCCTGATCTTTTTCGCCTCCAGACAGGGATTCTCCGAGGCTTTCATCTGATGTCGCTCCCACCAGCATTTGTTGTTGATTATGAAGGTATAAAAAACATCAGAGCCCACATAAAAAGAATCATGGATTTCAAGCCGTTCTCTCCATTTGTAGTCTGTATTTTTAAGAATCGCACGCGCCAGCAGCATACCAGTGGACTTCCCCCCCACATAGCCGGTACCGATCATCCGCTTGCCAATGGCCACCAGATCAGATAATTCAAAATGGTGCTCACACAAACGGGCAAGGTTCTTATCACGAGTGATCATCATCCCGATCAATTGCTTGCGCAGAGACTTACATTTTGGGCTTGAATTCGTCTTTTGCTGTTCAGTACAGGCGGCCTGGGCCCTGTTCAAGGTCTTTGTCCAGGTATCCTGGTGGACAATACTTCCATCAATCCAGGGTTGAGGACTCACTGACTGTATTTCAGAGACAATACAACTCCTGGTCACCGGATTAAAATTTCCTCTCTCCAGCGAATGATACATGTACATGGTGGGCGTGTGACGGCCCTTCACCTTTAAGGGCAGGATGTAGTCTTTGTTATTAATTTTGATGAGTTCAAGGACAATCTGGGCCGTTGAATGGATGGCATTAATTGAAAGCGCGGTATGGGAATTGCGCATCAATGCAAAATAGGCAACGGTATCGGCTGAATAGAGATAGGGACAGGCAAGCTTGAAAAAATTGCCCAGCATCCGATCGCTGTACCAGTCTTCAGCCAGCACGGAGAGACAGTCAAAGACGTAACAGGCCCCCTTGCCGGTCTCCTTGACGATATTCAGGATCTTCGTGATAAATTGTTCGAATCCGGCCTTGGGATCCAGGGTGTACATATCGGGTTGATACTGATCCGGCACCAGTGGATCATGAGGGGCAAATCTGAAATAGACGAGTTTTTTCCCGTCAAGATGAGCGCATCTGCAAAAGGCATGCACGAACGGAATCTGATCCTGAATGTCATCAACCTGCCAGACGACATTGTCACCGGCGAGCACCCCCTGCAACATTTCATCAAGAGGCTCAAGCCCAGAACTGAATAATGGTTTCGATTTCGCTTTAGCCATATTCTTACTCCGTTAGTATTAAATGTTTTTCTACCCTCAAACGTAGCTCAAAACTTTTCTCATGCAAACCCAAGTCAGCTGAGTAAAAAAATCCCCCTGCCGAAGACGCAGCAGGGGGACCATCACAGACTCAGCAAACCAGCTGAAACCACGGTCAAAATTACACAACACCCTGATCAAGCATCGCATCTGCAACCTTCACAAAACCTGCGATATTGGCACCGGCAACATAATCGATATACCCATCTTTCTGGGTGCCGTACTGCACGCAGCTGTTATGGATATTGACCTTGATCTGACGAAGTTTCTCGTCAACCTCTTCCCGGGTCCAGGCAGTACGGATACTGTTCTGACTCATCTCAAGACCTGAGGTGGACACACCGCCAGCATTGGCAGCCTTACCCGGTGCATAGAGAATTTTGGCCTTTTGGAAAACCTTGACACCAGCCGGTACGGTGGGCATATTCGCACCTTCACCAATGGCATAACAGCCATTTTTGACCAGAGTTTCGGCATCCTGCTCATCAATTTCATTTTGGGTGGCACTGGGGAAAGCGATGTCGCATGGAACAGACCAGGGACGTGCACCTGCAGTGTAGGTACAACCCTCAAGTGCCGTGGCACACTCGCTGATCCGGCCACGTCTGACGTTCTTCAACTCAAAGACAAACTTGAGATCCTGCTCAGTAAAGCCATCTGCCTTATGAACACAACCAGCTGAATCAGAGAATGTGACGACTTTGGCACCAAGTTCCATCAATTTTTCAGCGGTATATTGGGCAACATTACCGGACCCGGATACAGTACAGACCTTACCTGCAATATCCAGGTTACGGGTCTTGAGCATTTCCTGAACAAAGTAGACACAACCATAGCCAGTGGCTTCAGGCCGAATCAAGCTACCGCCCCAGTTGACACCCTTACCTGTAAGAATACCAGTGAACTCATTGCTTAATTTTTTATACTGACCAAACATGTAACCGATCTCGCGTGAGCCGACACCAATATCACCGGCCGGGACATCGGTGTTCTCGCCGATATGACGGAACAACTCACTCATGAAGCTCTGACAGAACTTCATGACCTCCGTATCAGATTTACCCTTGGGGTCAAAATCAGAACCACCTTTACCGCCACCAAGAGGCAAGGTGGTCAGGCTGTTCTTGAAGACCTGCTCTTTTCTTTCAGGAACGGGGCAAGTGATTCAGCCACCTCCTCAACGGCCTGATGAAATTCAAACTCGCCAGGATATTTCCGCACAACCTCTGCCATAAACTCTTGCACATTCTCCACGACCTTCTCCTTTAAACATTATTATTTATAAAAAAATACAACTCTCACGACACGGCAAACTCTTGCCACAATAACACGAAAAATTATTTTTTCAATCGTCAAGAAAGACACATTTACAGGGAGACACGCCCTTGCGCACCCGCCACAGCACGAGAATATCGGCAAAACTGCCAACAAACCTTAACAAAAGATACCGGCGACGTATTTTTTACCCCTCACCACCAAGTCGATTCGGCAAAATTGCCAAATTTTATTTGCAAAGGATTACCACGAACGATAAATTAAATTTCATGAGTGAAAAAACTGCCAGAAAAGAACTTGTGATACTACGTATTCTGAAAGATACGGATGTGCCCTTATCCAGCTCAAAGCTGCTGGAGAATCTTCACGCCATGGGCCACGACTTCAGCGAACGAACGGTTCGCCATTATTTTCAAATCCTTGACGAAAAAGGACTCACTGAAAACCATGGCAAAAAGGGGCGACTCATCACAGAACTTGGACTCGGAGAACTCGCCAGGGCCAAGGTCTTTGACAAGGTCGGCTTCCTGGGAGCAAAAATTGACCAGCTAACCTACAAAATGACCTTTGACCTCCACAAGAGATGCGGCACTGTCATAACCAATGTCAGTTTCATTGAGACCAAAACACTCCCTCGAGTCGCACCGTTAATCTGCCAGGTTTATGAGGCTGGTTATTCCATGGGCACCATGATGACCCTGTTTAAATCTGGCGAGAGGGTCGGCAATGCCATCATCCCAGCCGGCATGACAGGACTTGGCACAATCTGCTCAATTACCCTGAACGGTGTTCTTCTGGCCCATGGAATCCCGGCTCATTCAAGCTTTGGAGGTTTACTGGAACTTCACAAACACAAGCCAACAAGATTTGCGGAAATCATCAAGTACAATGGAACCAGCCTGGACCCCCTGGAGGTCTTTATCCGGAGCGGCATGACCGATTACGCAGGAGCCATCAAAAACGGGAACGGTCGGATCGGTGTGGGCTTCAGAGAAATACCAGCTGACAGTCGAGACAATGTACTTGACCTGGCAGACAAACTCAAAACAGTCGGACTGGGTGGAATTATGCTGGTGGGCTGGCCCGGTCAGCCTCTCCTGGAAATACCCGTGAGTGATGGCAGGGCCGGGGTAGTAATCATCGGCGGACTCAATCCTGTAGCCATTCTCGAAGAGACTGGAACAAAGATACAGTCACGAGCTTTGGCCGGCATGGTTGAATATGAAAAATTATTTCATTACAAAGAAATGAACGACCGCATTGACGCATTGCTGTAACACACACTCCACCCCCTAAGAACCACAAGGAACAGCCACCCCATGTTTTTGCAACAGATGCAAAAATTCAACCAAAGGCAAACCGACCACATTCGTATAGGAACCGCGCAGCTCCTTCACCAAAAAAGCCCCCAGGCCCTGAATTCCATAAGAACCGGCCTTATCCATGGGTTCTCCTGTGGCCACATAAGCCTGTGCCTCCCTGGCTGAAAAAGGCTGAAACACGACCCGTGTCGCCACACTACTCACCTCCGCAACCCCCCAATTCTTTGCAACAAGACTAAAGCCTGTCAAAACGACATGCTCACGACCAGAGAGTCGCATCAGCATTTCCTGTGCCCCATGAGCACTTGCCGGCTTTCCAAGAATTTCCCCTTCCAGGACAACGATCGTATCAGCTGCCGCTATCCAGTGTTGCGGGAAGCTCTCGGCAACCACCATGGCCTTTTCCCTGGCCATGCGTCGAACGAAATCAAGCGGGAGTTCACCGCTATGCGGTGTTTCATTAATTTCGGCCGCCTGCACCTGATACTCCAAGCCAAGCTCAGTCAAAAATTGCTGGCGTCGAGGCGAGGCAGACGCCAAAATTAATGATTTCTGTGTACAAAATATTCGGCCCATCAATTCCCAACTCTTCTCTCGCACTTCTCAAGTTAAGCCTGCGTGCGTCTCTTATCCAGGCACCTCACCAATTTCATCGCCGCAAACATACTCGATCATCATCTCCCCGACAAGGCAACCCAAATGTTTACTCGGCCTCAACGCACGAAGGGCCTAGATGATTCATCACCCAGGCCTTTCAAACGAAACAGCACAAAAGCCAAACCACACGCATCAGACATTGCCTAAACAACAGGCAGTAATCAGCCGGCCCGTCTCAAGGGCACGGTGGCGCTGAACAGGGGAATGATCAGCGCGCTTTCTGCTTTTTTTCGGCCTGGATCCTCCGCTCCTCATCCCGGCGGGCACGATCAGCTGCTTTGGCCTGCTTCTCGGATGCTTTGTCCCCTTTGATGTGCAGGGTCTGGGCGGTCGCCCGATCTATCTGAGCCGTACAGCCCTCACAGACCTCCCTGGGGCAATCGGCAATTTCCCAACAGGGGGCAAACTGAAGTAATTTTTTTAATCCCGGAATGGAAATCCCCTCGTCGTGAATCAGGCTGCGCAGGCAGCTGATCCACTGGACATTGTTTGGTGAATACAGGCGACGAGTTCCGTGGTGGGCCGGCTCAACCAGACCCTCCTCCTCGTAAATACGCAAGGTGCGGGGGTGAACACTGAGCAGTCTTGCCGCGACACCAATGGGATAGATGGCCATGTCCGGCTTGATGGCCTGTACGTCTGTTTTCTTCTTAACCATAGTTCTCTCTCATGCAAAGATGCTGGCAGCCGGCTCCTTTGCGGAACCGACTGCCGGGGTGCTTAGTGATCCTCGGACAGGTGACCGCGGAACATCCGCTCGCCCATGAGGAAGAGCAGGGAGCAAAGACCAAGTCCGGCAAAGGTAATGGCCCACTCGTGAATGGAAGGCATGTAGGAGAAGAGGTGGGCATAGTCGAACAATCCCTCCTTGTGAAAATGAGGAACGATCTGACCAACGACGACCAGGTCATAGCGCATGACAAAGATACCGATCATACCGGAGACTGAGGCAATAAACAGCGCAGGCATATTGCGAGCCCGAACACCAAGGATGATTGTGAAGGGAATCAACATACCCAGCATCACCTCGCCACCCCAGAAATTCAGGGCAAAGGGACCGCTGATCAGGGCCATCATGGCGTCATATTTACCGGGGGCCTGACCGCTGATACCTGTGATCATCTTCCAGGTGGTGAAAAAGATAATAACAGACATGAGCAGAGCGCCCAGTTTGGCTACATTCTGGAGAGAGTTTTTCATATCATCGCTCATCTTCCAGCCGTTGGCCTTGTAGGCAAGATAGGTGAAGAAGATAACAGCAACACAGCCGGACATGGCAGCAGAAGTGATGAAGTAGATGGGCATATAGGGACCATGCCAGAACTCACGACCGTTGAGGAGTCCGAAAACGGCGCCCAGGTTGGAGTGGGCGGCAACACCGGTGAGCAGACCAGCCAGACCGAACATGGTGGCGACCTTGTGATTCTCTTTCTGCAGAAGAACAAACTCAATCAGCATGAAAAAGAGATAGGCTCCGTAAAGAGTGCCCATCCACCAGATGTTGGAACTGGGGTTCGCACCAAGTACGTTCCAGATGGGCATACGATAGGCGTTGGCGATCTCAAAGGCAATGACCAGGAACCCGGCCACAATGGTGACAATGGCCATGAACACCGCCCGTTTGGCGATTGGGTTGAAGGCCTTGAAGCCAAAGACATGCCCCAGAGAGGAGACAATACACAGACCGGTTGACGTGACAACAAAGAAGACATAGGCCGCAATCAGAAGTCCCCAGGGGATCTCACGGGTAACGGCAAAGGCGGCATGGTGTCCACCGATAAACGAATAGGCACCGGAGGCCAGGCCAAGTAAAACGAAAAGCGCGGAGACACCAACCGCAATATTGTACTTTCTGGAGGCGGTGGATACGAGACCGCCTTCCTGGGGTAAAACTCCTGCTAATAAATTATTCATTACGCGTACTCCTCAAGTAGTGATGTGATTAAAATAAAAACGTCTTACAGTACTAGCGCAGAGATGAGTTGTGACTCTCTTCGCCCAGTTCTTGAATAAGAGGCTTGATTTTCAAATCATAAAGGGTGTGGAGTGCAGCGCAACTGAGCCAAAAGACGAGAAACATAACTCCTTCCATTTTATCCTCCTTAACTGTGCGATCCCGGGATCGCGATTTCTGGTCCGGGTCAACTGGCGGGTTTCCCTGAACCGTTCTTTTTCGATCTGTTTCTTTCCTCCTTCCTGTTTGAAATAAATTCTCATTAACGATTAA
>JACNLK010000081.1 GCA_014381505.1 Candidatus Desulfatifera sulfidica
TGGTATTAGCTCAAGGTATGATTTGTAACGTATTTATTTGTAAAATCCGGGTTTCCAACAAAAGGAGTGCAACACGTGTATATCAAACACCATATGACTGTTGATCCGGTGACCATTTCTGAGGATATGTTGTTACCCGATGCCAGGAATTTGCTTAACGAGTGTCATTTTCAGCATCTGCCGGTTGTGGATGGGGAAGGATTACTGGTGGGGATGATAACAGACCGCGATCTACGCTCGGCTTGGCCCTCCTCGGTCCTGAGTAAGGCCGAACGTCAAATGGTTTATGAACGGGTTAAGCAGACCGCAGTGGTTGAAATAATGAGTACTGAGATAGTGAGTCTGAGTGTGAATTCAACCTTGGATGATGCCTTGCTGTTCTTTGATCGGGAACGGGTTGGTGCGATGCCGGTGGTCGAAGATGGCCGGGTTGTGGGGATCTTTTCCAATCGGGATTTGCTGGCCGCCTATAAGAGAATCTTCGGGGTTGGTGAAAAAGGTTCTATCCTGGTTGTTGTGGAGGACGACGGACAGCCAGATTTGCTCTCCAAAATTGCTCTGCTTCTTGAGGAGGAGGGAATTACCTTGACCAGACTGCTCAAGGTGAATGACCCTGATCAGGGCTCAAATATTTTTTTGCGGATTCATACCTTTAAGCTGGCAAAGGTTTGTGCCATGTTGGAAGCGAACGGTTTTCGTATCTGCAGGCCAGGTTCCTGAGATGTCTTTATATAAAATAACAGGTGAAAAAAATGACGATTGAATCTTTGTTTCGTCCTGAAAGTGTTGGAATCATTGGTGCATCGCGGAGTCCGGGCAAGGTCGGACATGATATCCTGGCCAATCTGATTCGTGATGGATACACCGGGACCATTATTCCGGTTAATCCTGGAGCTGAGAAACTTTTTGACTTGCCCTGTTATCCAAAGCTCACAGCTTGTGGTCAACAGGTTGATCTAGCTGTGATTGTCGTTCCCCAGGCCTTGGTTCGGGAAGCTGTGGTTGACGCTATTGCTGCTGGGGTCAAGGCGATTATTATTATTACTGCCGGGTTTCGTGAAACTGGACCCGAGGGTCTGGCCTTGGAGCAGGAGCTTGTGGATCTTTGCCGCAGGCGGCAGGTCAGGATACTTGGCCCTAACTGTCTGGGCCTGATTAACACCGAAAATAATCTGAATGCATCGTTTGCCGGACATATGCCGGAACCGGGGGGGATCTCGATCTTCTCTCAGTCTGGAGCGTTGTGTACGGCCATGCTGGACTTGGCTGCCGGTCGTCATCTGGGCCTGGCTAAGCTTGTGAGTATCGGTAATAAGGCTGATCTTTCCGAGGCCGAGATGCTCACAGCTCTGGCCCATGATGATCAGACCAAGGTGATTGTCGGCTATCTTGAAGATATCTCCAGTGGGAATGATTTTGTAAAGGCGGCCGAAGAGGCGGCCTCTCTCAAACCGGTGGTTATTCTTAAATCCGGCACCACGGCTGCAGGGCTCAAGGCTGCGGCTTCACATACCGGAGTCCTGGCCGGTGCCGATACTGCTTATGGTGCGGCCTTCAAGCGTTCCGGTGTTGTTCGGGCCGATACCTTTGACGCGCTGTTTGATTATGCTACAGCCCTGTCCATGCAGCCCTTACCTGCGGGAAACCGTGTCCTGATTATCACCAACGCCGGTGGGCCGGGAACCATGGCCGCCGATGCCGTTGAAAAGGCAGGTATGCAGGTGGCTGAGCTTGACCGGAACACGGCTACGGCCCTGCGTGCCCAGTTGCCCCAGGCGGCGAGTGTCGGAAACCCGGTGGATGTGTTGGGTGATGCCGATCCGGCTCGATATGTTGCGGCCATCGACGCAGCCCAGGCGGATGCGTCAGTGGATGCAATATTAGTTATTCTCACTCCCCAGGCAATGACTCGACCGTCCGAGACGGCCAGAGCTATTGCCGGGGCATTGGATGGTTCCAAGCCGGTGGTTGTCTCTTTTATGGGTGGTCAGGACGTTATGCCTGGTCGCAACGAGCTGGCTGCGGCTTCACTGCCGGATTATGAATCGCCGGAGCGGGCCGTTCAGGCGCTCAAGGGCATGTATGAATATGCGGCCTGGAAGAGTCGGCCACCGCGTCTGGTGACTCGCTTCCGTGTGAACAGGCGCCGTGTTGAACGGATCATTACACGTCGTCAACGTACGGGGCGTCTGCAGTTGGGCGAGGTGAAGGGCAAAGATATTCTCGGTGCCTATGGTTTTCAGATTCCTCATGGGGGGTTGGCTGGCAGTGCTGAAGAAGCAGCCGAGATTGCTGAGCGTATTGGCTATCCTGTGGCCATGAAGATTGTCTCTCCCAATATTGTTCACAAGAGCGATCTGGGAGGAGTTCAGCTGAATGTCGGAAGCGGTGAAGAGGCAGAAGATGCCTTTAATCTGATGACCATGAAAATCCAGAAGCGGGCACCCGAGGCCTTGATCGAGGGGGTTTATGTTGAGCAGATGGTAGCCCGAGGCCTGGAGGTCATTATTGGCATGAGTCGGGATCCGCAATTCGGGCCGATGTTGATGTTTGGTTTGGGGGGGATTTTTGTTGAGGTTATGAAGGATGTTACGTTTCACTTGGCGCCAATCACCGAGGATGAGGCGGTACAGATGCTGAAATCAACTCGTTCCTATGCCATGCTCGAGGGCAGGCGGGGGCAAAAAGGTGTTGATATTGCGGCCATTGCTTCAGGCCTGCAGCGTATCAGTCAGTTAACGACTGATTTTCCACAGATTGTGGAGCTGGATATTAATCCCTTTATTGTTGGTGAATACGGTACCGAGCCTGTGGTGGCTGATGCTCGGATGACCTTGGCACCACTGGCCTCTGATAATCAGGGAGAACGCGATGGATTATAATATGGATTGGCAGCAGACGTATGCGGACATGATCTGCACCCCACAGACTGCCTTAAAGAAATTGCGCCCCGGCCATCGGGTTTTTCTAGGCACCGGCTGTGGCGAGCCCACGGTTCTGGTGGAAGCAATGGTTGCCATGGCTGGAACCCTCGCTGATGTTGAAATTGTTGAACTGTTGACAAAGGGGGATGCTCCTTACACCGACCGCAAGTTTGCTGATTGTTTCAAAGTGAATTCTTTTTTTATCGGTCACAATGTGCGCGAGTTGATTCGTGAGGGGCGCGGTGATTATACACCGATCCTGCTTTCTGACATTCCACGTCTCTTTGATTCCGGGCAGTTGCCTTTGGATGTGGCCTTGATTCAAGTATCGCCTCCGGATCAGCGTGGTAAAATGAGCCTTGGCGTCTCGGTTGATATCGTGAAGAGTGCGGCCAAAAACGCCTCACTGGTCATTGCATTGGTCAATTCGCAGATGCCCTGGACCCGCGGTGACAGTCTGATTGATGTCTATGATCTGGATATTCTGGTACCGGCTGATGTACCTCTGTTGGAACGTCCCAGTCGTCCGGTCAGTGATACCGCAGCAGCCATTGCCGAGCTGGTGGCCGCATTGGTTCCGGACGGAGCCACGGTTCAGTTTGGCATGGGGCGAATTCCGGGCAAGGGATCCCTTCCTCAGGCGGTGATTCCGGCCCTCAAGGGTAAGAAGGATCTTGGTATTCACACCGAGGTGATCACTGATGAGATCTTGGAGTTGATAGAGTCCGGAGCCGTTACCGGGCGGCGCAAATCCATGGATCGGGGCAAGATTGTAACCAGCTTCTGCATGGGGACTCCGAAACTCTACAGTTTTGTGGATGACAATCCACTCTTTTCTTTTCGTCCCACAGAGTATGTCAATAATGCTAATGTTATCAGTCGTCAGAGCCGGATGGTGGCCATTAACCTGGCACTTGAGATCGACCTCACCGGTCAGGTCTGTTCCGATTTTGAGGAGGGTGCATTCTTTTCAGGGATTGGTGGTCAGGTGGATTTTAACCGTGGTGCGACCCAGTCTGTGGGCGGTCGATCAGTTATTGTCCTTCCCTCAAAGACTGAAGATGGACGCTCGCGGATTGTTACCCGGCTTGGCAGTGGTTCCGGGGTGGTGATCAGTCGGGGGACGGTACAGTTTGTGGTCACTGAACACGGAGTTGCCTATCTGCACGGGAAGTCTGTTCAGGATCGGACTCTGGCTCTGATTTCAATTGCTCATCCTGATTACCGGGAACAGCTTTTGAAAGAGGCTGTTGAGGCTCGCTATGTCAGTCGCGATTTTGCCGACATCGAAGGCAGGTTTATTGTGGCGCCTCAGGAGTTGATGAAATCCACGTATCTTCTGGATAACGGCACGCAACTGCAGTTCCGTTCCATTCACCCAACGGATGAACCGAAGATGCGTGATCTTCTCTATAATCTGTCTCAGGAGACGGTCTATTATCGTTTCATGAGTCATAATCAGCGTTTTGGCCGCAAGCAGATCCAGAACTTTGTCTACCTTGATCATCGCAAGGATATTGCCATTGTCGGCACCGTTCCCGAGGCTCATGGTGATGAGATTGTGGCTGTTGGTCGTTATTATCTTGATGAGCGAACCAACATGGCTGAGGTTGCCTTTGTCATCCATGATAAGTGGCAGAACCGGGGGCTGGGCAGTTTTCTTTTCCGTCATTTGATCACTATTGCCAAGACCAGTGGTATTGCCGGATTCACGGCCGAGGTTTTGAGAGATAATAAGCGGATGCAGGCGATTTTCAACCATTCAGGTTATCAGGTTCAAAGTCGACTTGAGGAGGGTGTCTATAGCTTCCGGATTGATTTTTGAG
>JACNLK010000037.1 GCA_014381505.1 Candidatus Desulfatifera sulfidica
GGCGGGAGAGACACCAGTCCGGGCGGTTCTCGACCATGGACTGGATACGCTGCATGCCCCAGGCCGGCGTCCACTGAACTTTTTCAATCTCGGCCAACGCCTTGCTTCGCAGATCATTCTCGGCCATGGAAATAAACCACTGAGGCGTGGCCCGGTACATAACCGGTTTCTTACAGCGCCAGCAATGGGGATAACTGTGACGAATCGCCTCGTCATGCAGAAGCGCGCCACTTGCCCGCATATCATCATTGATAACCTTATTGACTGCGGGTACCTGCTGCCCGGCATAGATGCCCGCCTCTTTGGTATAGCGCCCCTCATCATCCACAGGAGAGAGGATTTCCAGACCATAGCGCAGGCCTGTCTGATAATCATCTGCACCATGGCCCGGTGCGGTATGAACACAACCTGTTCCCGCATCGACAGTAACGTAATCAGCCAACATCATAAGCGAATGACGATCCATAAACGGATGACGGCAGTTACGCTTCTCCAATGCCAATGCGCTGAAGGTTGCCTTGACACTGTAACCACTGATTCCAGCCTCGCTCATCACGCGTTCCACCAGCTCATGGGCAAGAATCAGGGTCTCATCACCCACAGCCACGGCTGCATAGACAACAGTCGGGTGAAAGGCCACACCCAGGTTGGCAGGCAGGGTCCAGGGAGTGGTGGTCCAGATCAGGACAGATACTTTATCACCCGCCAGGGCCGCATCAATGTCAGAGAGATCATCGGCTACTGGAAATTTGACATAAATTGAGGGAGAGGTGTGATCATAATACTCAACCTCGGCCTCAGCCAGGGCTGTGGTGCAGGTGGAACACCAGTAGACCGGCTTCTTGTTACGAATCACTGAACCAGACAGGAGAAAGCGGTTGAACTCACCGGCAGTGGTCGCCTCATAATCATAGTTCATGGTCAGATAGGGTCGGCCCCAATCACCCAGAACACCCAGACGTTTGAACTCCTCACGCTGGGTTTTAATCCATTTTTCAGCATATTTCCGGCAGGCCCCACGTTTGGCCAATTTAGGAATAGTCTTCTTTTTCTCTCCCAGGTCCTTATCGACATTATGCTCAATGGGCAGGCCGTGGCAGTCCCAACCAGGGATATACGGCGCCTGGAACCCGGCCATGCGCCGCGATTTCAGGATAATGTCTTTAAGAATCTTATTAAAGGCGGTACCCAGGTGAATGTGACCGTTGGCATACGGGGGGCCATCATGGAGAACAAATAAAGGGCGGTCCTTGCCATACTCCTGCAAGCGACCATAAAGGTCCTCTTTCTCCCAGCGCTTGATATATTGCGGCTCTTTCTGCGCCAGATTGGCCTTCATTTTGAACCCGGTTTTGGGCAGGTTCAGAGTATCCCTATAATCCATTTCAGTATCGTTCTGCTTTGTCACTTCGCCATCCCGGTATGTATTACACATTCATCAATAGTTGTGGGGGCAGATTCAATGGCAGGAAACCATCTTTGCCGCCGCCAGGTCGGTCAAACAACGCACCGACCCCCAGAGAATAAAATAAAACTATTAAATTTACCAAGTGGGGGCCAAGTTGCAAGAGTAAAGTGAAATACACTAACTATAACCCACCTTTAATTTGACAGATTCCGGCTCGTTCATTAAAGTGGTAATAATATCATTCTTTTTGGGCCCTGACGACGTCATCATCATTTCGATCTCCTTCGTCCCAGCGCATTTTTGCAATTGCTCCATAGCAACGTGCTCACCAACAATACACAACACCTCATGCCTCAACGTCTTCACTGAGCCATCTCTTTAATTTAAAAACGCTTATCAATAAATAAAAGACCATGACCAAAGTAATCGCCCTGGCCGGTAAAGGCGGAACCGGCAAAACAACAACCGCTGCCCTATTGACCCGATATCTCCTGAAGAAAAAACTGACGCCATTCCTTCTGGTGGATGCCGATTCCAACGCCAACCTGAACGAGCTGCTCGAGCTCAATGTTGATCTGACCCTGGGCACCATTCGCAGTGAACTGAAAGGCGACCTGCCGCCGCATATTACCCGCGATCAATTCATGGAGATGAAGGTCCACCAGGCCCTGATTGAAGAGACAGGCTTTGACCTGCTGGTGATGGGTCAGCCCGACGGCCCGGGCTGCTACTGTGCCGCCAACCAGCACCTGGCCATGACCATGGACAAACTGGCAGACAACTACCGTTACATCATTGTCGACAACGAGGCGGGGATGGAGCATCTGAGCCGGATGAACCTGAGGAGTATCGACCACCTGCTGATCACCTCTGACCCGTCGGCTCGTGGTATCCTCACCGCCAAACGAATCTCAGACATCACGGCTCCTCTGAAGCTTGAAATCAAAAACCAGCATCTCCTGGTCAACCGGGCACCTCAACCGCTCCCCGCTGCCCTAGAGGCCAAGATCAACGAGGCTGTAACCGAGTCCGGCATGGCCCTGGGCGGGATCATTCCCTCTTCAGACGACCTTATCCATCAGGAACTGAGCGGAGAATCCTATCTCAAACTGGCCGATAATGCCCCTGTCATTCAGATCGTGGAAAGCATCTTCGACTCAATCTTTGCAGCCGACTGATTTGACTCGCTGAACCCCCGTCACTCCCTTCAGGATCAAAACATGACCGAAACCATGCCAGCTACTCCCGAGACCATGATTGATATGATCAAGGTCTCCAAGCGTTACCCCCCCAATGTAACAGCGCTTACTGATGTCTCGCTCTCTGTCCCCAAAGGCGAGCTCCTTTTTTTAACCGGCATGAGCGGCGCAGGCAAAACCACCCTGCTCAAGCTCATCGCCAACATGGAACGTCCCACGAGTGGCCTGGTTGAAGTCAGTGGTCGCAACATCCACAAGCTGAAAGGGAAGAAATTAGCCCTCCAACGACGCAAAATCGGCATGGCCTATCAGGATTTCAAACTGCTGACCGAACAAACCGTAGCCCAAAACATCGCCATTGCCATGGAGGTTGCCTACCGTTCACCGCAAAATATCCGTGTTGCCGTTCGTGACCTTTTAGGACAGCTTGATCTCTCGGACAAACACAACAGCCTCACCGGAGATCTCTCGCGCGGCGAGCAACAACGCGTAGCATTGGCCAGAGCAGTAGCCAATGACCCGGAACTGCTATTGATCGATGAACCCACAGGGAACCTCGACACCACAACCACTGTTCGGGTCATGGACCTGCTGCGCCGCCACCATCTGGCCGGGGCAACACTCATTATCGCCACCCACGACCAGTCCATCTATCAGGGGAGCCAGCACCGAACTCTGGAGATGACAAAAGGACACCTCAGCATTCTGCACGAGGGGGCCCGGGCATGAACTTCTGCTTCGCCATCTTTCGCCAACTGGGCCGCAATCTCAAACAGACATGGACTGCGCAGCTGATGACCCTGATCACCGTCAGCCTCTCTGTCCTGATCTTCTCCTTTTTTTACCTGATCTACTGCAACATGCTCACCGCTGGCGGCCGTCTGGACAACGACCTACGCCTCCTTGTCTATCTTGAAGAAGAGCCAGGTCCTGAGATGAGAGAACAGCTCATACGCAAGATCAATGATTTTGAAAAAGTTGAGCAAGTCATCTTTATCTCACCCGAGGAAGCCTTGGCACGTTTTGAGACACAGCTGGGTGACAACAGCGACTTACTGGCAGACATGCCTCACGACTTCCTGCCACCGTCCATGGAAATAACACCGCTCAAAAACCTGCGCAGTCTTCATCAGATCAGCCTGCTTGCTGACTACCTGGACAGCCTGCCTGGAGCCACCAAGGTTCAATACGGCCGTGAATGGGTTGAGCGTTTTTACACCTTCACCCGATTACTCTCCATTATTGTTATCCTGAGTGGTGTTCTTCTGGTTCTGACCGCCACCCTCATGGTCTCTTATACCATCCGTCTGACCATCCTCGGCCGGGAGGACGAGATCGAAGTACTCAAACTTGTGGGTGCTACAAACGGATACATTCGCACCCCCTTCCTCCTGGAAGGGGTACTTCAGGGCTTTATGGGATCAGCTCTGGGGCTGGGCGCCCTCTACCTGCTCTTCCAATGGACCCTCACCCATTTCGCCGGTCCCTCGATCCTTGCCATCTTCTCCCTGACCTTTATCCCCATGCCAGTCCTTGGGATCATTATCGGGACCGCCATGACCCTGCTCGGCATTGCCAGTCATGTCTCCATGCGGCGCTCTCTGCGCATATAAACCATGATCAGAGGATGCCTGCGACAATGAACCGACTGCTCCCTGCAATTTTTTCCAGCAGCATCTGCGCCTTCATCGCCGCAGCCCTGATCCTTCTGCCTGTGCAGGCAAAGGCCATTGACCCCGGCAACCTGAAGGCCGAAAAACGGGCGGTCAGACAAAATCTGCAACAAAACCTAGCCAACATCAACCTCCTCCAACAGGCAATCGACCAGCAACAGGAAAAAATCAACACCGGCGAACACAAGGAGCGGGACCTGCTCGGTGAACTTGAGATTCTGGATCGCAACATTCAACAACAGCAAAGCAAGATTGCCATACTGGAAAAGCAGCTCAGCCAGCAACAAAACCTGATCCACAAAAAGGAAGGAGAGATCGGGCGGATCAACATTAAAAAAAAGACAGTGCTGGAGCACCTCCAAAAACGCCTCAAGACCTATTACACCCGGGACAAAATAGGGGTTGCCAATATCGCCTTTTCCACGGAGACCTTTCCGGAGCTGCTCAGCTTTCATGATGCCTTCTCCCAATTACTCACCTATGATGAGGCCATCATAAACACCTATCGTGCGACCATTGGGGAATTGCAAGACTCCCTGACCCTGCTCGATCGGGAGAAAGGGGTCCTGGCCAGCTTCATTTCCGAGGCACACACTGAACAGGAGGGACTCGATCGCGCCCTCAACGACCAGCTCCAGCTGCTGAATCAAATCCGAACCCAGAAAAAATTGCACGAGCAAGCCGTGACCGAGATGGACAAGGCCGCCCGCAGTCTCACTGCATCACTCAATACTCTTGAGAAAAAAAGCAGGCTCCTCGAACAAGGCTTTCTCCTCAACAAAGGACAACTCGCCCCACCAGTGACGGGTCCTGTTCTCGTCGATTTTGGCGAAGAAAAAGAAAACCGCCTTGGTATCCGCTCCACCTCAACCGGAATCAGCATTCAGGCTCGCAACGGAATTGCAGTCAAGTCCATATTCGAAGGCACGGTGATTTTTGCAGCCTACCTGCGCGGCTACGGCAACACAGTTATCATTGATCATGGCCACAGCTACTCATCCCTGGTCAGTCGAATCGAGAAGATCCTGGTCAAAAAAGGGCAGCGAGTTTCCACCGGGCAGACAATCGCCCGCACCGGTCCCACGGCCACCCTTATGGAGGATGGCGTTCTGGTTGAAATCCGCAAGGGCCAGACACCACTGGCACCCCTTGCCTGGCTGGACCACAAACATCTGCCCAAACCATAAAATCAGCCCGGGAAATTACCCGCACACACCCACTGCTCTCTGACGACCGTCGAAATATCCATTGACCTTCTACAAACGTGCACATCATGAGTAATCCCTATCCCCACAGCCCGATCATATATTGGATCTGCACCATTCTTCTGACTCTTCTCACTCTGACCGCACCGGGCCATATTCTGGCCCAGACCGGAGAGAGCAAAAAAGAAGAGACCTACCGGCAGCTGGAGATCTTTGCCAATGTTCTGAGCCTGCTCGAAGATAACTATGTTGAGGAAATCGAGATCAAGGAGGTCTTCAAGGGGGCAATCAGCGGTATGCTTCACTCCCTTGACCCGCACTCCGCTTACATGAGCAGCGACGAATTTAAAGAGCTGCAGGAGGAGACACGCGGCAGTTTCTCCGGGATCGGAATTGAAATCACCATAGTCGACGGTGTACTCACTGTTGTTTCCCCCATTGAAGGAACCCCGGCGGATCTGGCTGGCCTGAAGGCCAAGGATCTGATCGTCAAAATCAACGACGTTCCCACCGCTGAAATGACCCCTAACGAGGCCATCAAAAAATTACGCGGTTCAACCGGCACCACAGTCACCATTTCCATCCACCGACAGGGCTGGAAAGAACTGCAGGATTTCACCCTGATCCGAGCCTTAATTCCCATTCACAGCGTCAAATCCTTTTTCATGGAACCAGGTCTTGTCTACGTCAGAATCACCAACTTCCAGACCCAGACCACCAAGGATTTAAAAGAAGAGTTGAGGAAACGACGAGCTGAACAACCAATCAAGGGCATGATTCTTGATCTGCGCAACAACCCAGGCGGATTGCTGGATCAGGCCATCTCCGTCGCCGATATCTTTCTTGATCAGGGCCTGATCGTCTCCACCCGTGGCCGGATTGAAGACCAGGACATGATCTTTGAAGCCGAGGAGGGAGAAATGGACAATACCTACCCGCTCATTCTCCTCATCAATGAAGGATCAGCCAGCGCCTCCGAGATCGTGGCGGGCGCCATCCAGGATCACAAACGCGGCATTCTGGTGGGCAGTCAATCCTTTGGCAAGGGCAGTGTCCAAACTCTGATCCCCATGCCCGAGGGTGCGGGTCTCCGCATAACGACCGCCCGCTATTACACACCAGGCGGCCGCTCCATCCAGGCCACAGGCATCATCCCTGATGTAGAGGTCCCTTTTCTGCCCTACCACGAAGAAGATGCTTCCACCAACCCAGATGAAAAACTGCGTGAAGCTGACCTCAAAAACCACATATCTGACGGCAGGCCTGCTCACACAGAGTCACCTGCAGCCACCAGCAAAACAGAATCGCCGGGCCAGAAGCTGGTTCAGCGGCAGCTCCAGCGGGACAATCAGCTGCGATCAGCCCTCAATATCCTCAAGAGCCTCACTCTCTACAACGCATACGACCAACCCCAGGCACAAGTGCAACTCCCATGACTTCATCTCTCAAGCACAGAGTCTACCAGCTGATCAATCCATCAGAAAAAGGTGGCCGCCTCGGTCGTCTCTTTGATATGTTCATTATTCTTCTGATCGTGCTCAATATCCTGGCGGTGATCCTGAGCACGATGGAACATCTTCACCTCCGGTACAAACAGGCCTTTGATCTGTTCGAATTATTTTCGGTGCTCATCTTCACCGCTGAATACCTGCTCCGCATCTGGGTCTGCACCTGTGAGGAACGTTACCAGCGCTCCCCGCTCGGGCGGCTGCGTTTCATGTTCACACCCATGGCCCTGATTGACCTTCTGGCCATCCTCCCCTTCTACCTGCCTTTTTTCATCACCGCAGACATGCGTGTTCTTCGGGCCCTGCGCCTGTTCCGGCTCTTCAGGGTCTTCAAACTGGCTCGTTACACCGAATCCCTGCGACATATCCGCGCCGTTTTTGTCGACAAACGGGGTGAGTTGGGCGTGGTTCTGATGGTAGTCTCCACCATGCTCATCCTTTCATCAAGCTTGATGTACCTGGCCGAGAATGAAGCACAACCCGAGGTCTTTTCAAGTATTCCGGCAGCCATGTGGTGGAGCGTAGTCACCCTGACCACAGTGGGCTACGGTGATCTCTACCCCATCACCCCCTTTGGAAAACTGCTGGCTGCAATCATTGCCCTTTTGGGTGTGGGGATCGTGGCCCTGCCAGCAGGTATTATTGCCTCAGGGTTTATCAGAGAAGATATGGAAGAGAGCAATGCGGAAAACAAAAAACACACTTGCCCCCATTGTGGTCAGGATTTTAAACCGTAAGCTCCTGGGTCGTTCCAGCAACAACAGGAAGACTTCTACTCTTGCAGGCTATCCAAACCTGCACGTCCCTAAAAACCAAGCTCCCGCAGAAAACGCTCATCCTGGGACCAGTTTTTGCGAATCTTAACCCAGAGTTTCAAAAGCACCCTGGACCCCAGCATCTCCTCGATATCCACGCGTGCGGCAGTGCCGATCTGCTTCAGTTTCTTCCCCCCCTTCCCAATGACAATCCCCTTCTGGGAATCACGCTCCAAAACAATGGCGGCGTGGATGGTTATCAGCCCCCTGGCCTCGTCCTCCTTGAAACTCTCGATCTGGACAGCGGTGGAATACGGAATCTCCTGCCCAGTCAGGAGAAAAACCTTCTCCCGAATCATCTCGGTCACCAGAAAACGCTCGGTGGCATCGGTGGGAATATCTTCGGGGAAGTAGCGTGGCCCCATGGGCAGAAGCGAAACAATCTCTTTGAGCAGGCGATTGGTACCATCTCCGTGCAGAGCGGCAATGGGGAAAATGGCGTGAAAGGGATAAAATTTGGAATAGCCATCGATCATGGCCAGGAGTTGATCCTTATCCAGAAGGTCCACCTTGTTCAGAACCAGGATCACCGGGCTCTCCACCTCCTGCATCTGCTCCTCAATCTCTTTGCCCAGTTCAGCCCGTTTAGTCTCGGGCAGGGGCAGGGAAACATCAATCATGTAGACCACCGCATCAACTCCCGTGAGACTCTCCATGGCGATACGGACCATCTCCTGATTCAGCGGCTGTCGCGCCCGATGCAGACCAGGAGTGTCAAGGAAGACCACCTGATAATCGTCACCATTGACCACACCCATGATCCGGTTGCGTGTGGTCTGAGGTTTGGGAGTGACAATGGAGATCTTCTGCCCCAGCAAATAATTCATCAAAGTCGATTTACCGGCATTGGGCGGACCAACAATAGCCACCATGCCAGAGTGAACTGGTTTTCCTGATAATTCCATATGATTCTCAACTATTATTCAACCTGCCTTGAAAAGACAATTTTTCAAACCAGGTTGATATTTTACAACTTTCAGCCATCTCCACCGAAAAATGACATGACGCCTCTCAAAATCCTACATCAAGCACACATAATTGGTCAATGGGATTGATTCAACAGCGCTGACTCTCCCTGAGAGTCATTTCAACCAATTACGGCATCTTTTGACAAGAAAAAAACACCGGGACCTTGCGTAGGACCAAATACTGTGGTGTTACGCATATGAGTCATATTAATACGGTCATATTCACACCAAAGCGCTCACACAGACCGGATCAGCTATATGATTACTGAGCTGATCCACCGCAAACCAGGCACCCAAAAAAATGTAGAGATTCACCAAAGCCTTGGATACTGTGGCCAGTCCAAGAATAGTTTCGATGATCATCAGATTTTTCATTGAAAAAGACGCATTGACTGCTATTGTACTCAGCTGAGTCGAGCATCAATTTTGATCCACACTTCATCCTGCTGGCGTCTCATGCCAGCTGAATGTTCGACCACACAACACATACAATCAAACCACAACAAATGCCAACCACGATGCAGGTCAACCAATCATGCTGATAGCCGGAGCCGGCAAAATAATCGAATACCTGGATGGTGGTAAATTCATCTGCGGTTTAGTGAGCGATGCCCAACCCAAACGGGCCAGACTCATCAACCAGAATGGCCGCGAAGTCAACCTGCCCATGAGTCGTGTGGTTCATTGTTCAGATGCCTCACACCCCCTCACCAGCCGTGAAGAGCAGCTCCGTCTACTCCAGGAGACAGCGGAAAACCGCTCGAAAATGACAGACGAAGTGAATCTAGAGGATATCTGGGAACTGATCGCAGATGAAGGCAGTGGCAGTTTCACCCCTCGCTTTCTCGCCGAACTACAATTTGGTGACACAGTCAGTGATGATAATGTTTCTGCTCTGATCCGGGCTGTATTCAACGACCGGGTCCATTTTCGCTACCGCAATGGCGTCATTGAGGCACACACCGCAGAACAGGTTGATCAGATACAGATCCAGCAAGAAAAAGAGGCTCAGAAGCTTGTCCTGATCAGCCGTGGAGCGCAACTGCTGCAGGAGATCGATCAGGGGAAACGTCTTCGTGAAGACATGGACGAATCAGACCTGCACTGCCTGGAGGTCATTCGCGATTTCTATCTATTCAGCGGAGATGCCAAAGAGGCTGATACCGCCCGGCAGATTCTGAAAAACGGTAATTTTAACCGACCACACGACCCCTTTCATCTTCTGGTCAAAGCCGGGGTCTGGGATAAAAACGAGAACATCCCCCTGCTCCGTCAGGAATTACCGGTGGACTTTTCCCTCGCTGCAATCCAGCAGGCCGAAGGCATCCTCCAACGAGGCACGGCCGAACTCTTTAACGATTCGGCCCGTCGTGACCTGACACATTTGGCTCCCATAACCATTGATGGGCCAACCACACTGGATCACGACGATGCCATTTCCCTGGAAGAGGAGGATGGCAATTTTCTCGTGGGAATACACATTTCAGACGTGTCTCACTATGTCCGGCCTGGCGACCCCTTGTTCCAGGAGGCCCTGCAGCGCGGAACCTCGATTTACTTTCCTGAGCGTCAGGTCCCCATGCTCCCCCGGCACCTGTCCCAAGGCATTTGCAGTCTGGTGCAGGACGAAGCTCGGGCAACCATGAGCTTTATGATTCTGCTCTCCCCCGAAGCTGAAGTGCTGCGAGTCCGGATTATGCCTTCAATCATCAAAGTGGCCAAGCGCCTGACCTATGATGAAGTTGATCTAATGATTGAGAACGACCGCCAGTTAGGTATTTTAAACGAGTTGCGAATCAAACTACGTGATCGACGCCTGGCTGAAGGAGCCCTGCTTCTGCCCTTCCCGGATGTTAATATTCACGTAAACTCCTCAGGGAAACCCCATGTACAGTTGGGGGCAAGTGATACTCCGGCCAGAACCCTGGTCTCGGAGTTGATGATCCTGACCAACACCGAATCTGCCCGCTATCTTGCTGATCGTATGATTCCCGGTCTGTTCCGGGCCCAGGGACCACCCCGAAAACGACTGGTGCAGGGAACTGACAACGACCTCTATCTCAACTTCCGCCAACGCAAGATGCTCTCCCGTGGCGAACTTCTGGTCTCGGCGAAACATCACAGCGGTCTGGGGGTCAGTCAGTACACCACGGTCACTTCACCTATTCGAAGGCTCCTTGACCTGGCCATGCAGCACCAGCTCCATTCAGCGGTCAGGCGAGAGGAGCTTCGTTTCAATACGGAGATGTGCAAGGACTTCACAGCGGTGATCACCCGAACTCTGGCCCAGGCCAACAACGTTCGGCAACAGCGTCATCGTTACTGGTTACTCAAATATCTTGAAACACGCATTGGGCAGAACCTGGAGGCCCTGGTCCTTGAAAGCGGCCCCAAACGGGTCAAACTGATCCTCACCGATATCCTCATGGACTTTGATCTCCCCACGCCGGGTGGCACAAGACCAGAACCGGGAAACACGACCCATGTGCAGGTGGTTCGTGCCGATGCCCTGGACAACACCATCCGCTTTGAATGGTGATTAATGCTCAGACGACTTTAACCACTTCAGCCCAACCACAAACAAAGTCTTTTACTGGTCTATCCAATCAGGCTCGCTCAGCACGGTTGATCAGATCACAGAGCTCATCGGCCATGGTATTAATCTGTTCATCGTCCTGTCCCTCAACCATAACCCGGAGGAGCGATTCGGTTCCTGAAGGACGCACCAGGATGCGTCCAGTACCACCCAACTGCTGTTCAAGACGGGTCACTGTTTCAGAAAAATTCGGAATTTCAGCCGCATCAATCTTGGTGCGAGTTCGCACATTTTTGAGAACCTGTGGAAAACTCTCCATAATCTGACTCAGCTCGGAGACCGGTTTCCCTTCCTTCAACATCACCATCAGCAATTGCAGGCCCGCCAAAATACCATCACCTGTGGTAATGTGATCAAGAAAGACCAGATGCCCGGACTGCTCCCCGCCAAATGAATAACCGTTACGACGCATCTCTTCGACCACATAGCGATCGCCAACCGCTGTGCGTACCATTTTGCCGCCCATCTTGCGCATGGCCACTTCAAGCCCCATGTTGGACATGACCGTTGAGACCAGAGTCTTCTTCTTCAATTTATTACGATCAAGCAGATCAGCTGCACAAATAGCCATGATGTGGTCACCACCCACCACCTGCCCCCGTTCATCACAGACAATCAGGCGGTCGCCATCACCATCGAGTGCCAAACCGATATCGGCACCGACCTCCAGGACTTTGGCAGCCATGAGTTCGGGATATAGAGCGCCACAACCGTGATTAATATTGACCCCATTGGGTTCAGCCCCCATCAGGGTGACCTTGGCCCCCAACTCCCTAAAGACATGGGGCGCCACACCATAGGTAGCCCCATGGGCGCAATCCAGAACAATATGAAAATCATCAAGGGTGTACTTGCGCGGAACGGTATTCTTTAAAAAGACGATATATCGCCCCTTGGCGTCATCGATTCGCCTGGCCTTTCCCACCTCTTCGGCCACGGGTCGCAGGGCTTCCATCTTCTGAGAAAAAATCAAATCTTCAATTTCTGCTTCAACCGCATCCGGAAGCTTAAAACCGTCACTGGAAAAAATTTTAATTCCATTATCCTGAAACGGGTTGTGCGAGGCTGAAATCACCACTCCGGCATCGGCACGCATGGAGGTTGTCATAAAGGCAATCCCGGGTGTCGGTAAAGGCCCGACCAGCTGAACATCGACTCCCATGGAACAAATCCCAGCTGCCAGGGCATTTTCGATCATATAACCGGAAAGTCTGGTGTCTTTGCCAATGATAATACTGTGACCGCGCGCCTTCTTCTTCACAATGAAGGCAATGGCCCGACCGACCTGCATGGCAATTTCAGTGGTCATGGGATGACTGTTGGCCACCCCGCGAATGCCGTCAGTTCCAAAAAGACGTCTCATTTATCTTCTCACATTCTCCGGATCAAGCCGGTTATTATTGGTTTTTTTTCGCCGGAGGAGATGTACTCTCGTTCTCGCCTTCAGGTACCTCTGACGTATTCTGCTGCGGCAGTTCCTGGATAACAAAAACAGTGGGCGGTTCAATACCCACGACCGAAAATGGAATATCAAAGCCTGGCTTAGCCTTAACCCACAGCTCGGCCTGACCGTCTTCGCGAGCCGCTCCAGCTCGAATCTGAAAAAGGTTTTTCAAATCAGGCTTGGTACGCATAAAAGACTTTGGCAGCTCCACAGTCACTGAGACTGCAGGCGGACTGACTCGCTGCGCCACTCCTGCATCAACAAGCTCAACTGGCAGAGATGAAATCTTTTTTTCTACGGTCTCAGGGCCGATATTAATATCAGCCGTAACGGATGTCTCGCCGATTAATTCAATAATCTCCGGACTGATATCCAAAGGAATCTGGATCTGAATCGGCTGATGCAGGCCGCTGAGATCAATGGTTTTCGTCTTGATATCTGTAATCCGGGACAACACATCCTGAGGTCCGGTGATGGAGATCACATCCGGATCAACACGAATTGATTTAAGAACGTGATCCGGTGCAACATTTCCGCGAGTCACTTCGTTGATCTCGAAAAATTTCTGGACCAGGTTGTCCAAGGACAGAATGATTGTCGCCGGCTGGACACGGAGCACCGTCACACCGCGTGGCACCGGAATGGAATCGTTATCATTGGTAATAACCATGGTTCCGGCTGTGGCATGGGAGAGATCAATTTGACGCTGAACCCCCAGCTCGGCCAGGCTCAGAACCTGACTGCGCGGGCCGCTGACCGAGACCTCAATCGTTCGTTTGTACTGATTGGCAATAACAAGATCACGGGGGAGATTAATCACCTCGACCGGGATCATGACATTCTTATCCACCCTGTCCTCGCCGCCGACAAAATACCAGACAACCACGGCCAGGAACATGGCAATGAATCGCAGAATCCAATCCTTGGGCCACAGATCAACAAAGAGTGACTGGTTTCTCAGATTCATATTCCCCTGATCCATTTACGCCAAGGTAAGGCCGAACCTTCTTTGACTTCGAAGATGGTGCGCAGACTGTTGGCCAGGGTGATTTCATCACTCATGGTCGTCAGCGCCCCGTGCCGGACCAGAGATATCTCCTGTGTTTCTTCGGAAACCACGATAACCACGGCATCAGTCTCCTCAGACAGGCCGATAGCAGCACGATGCCTCGTACCGTATTTTTTGTTCACATAAGGATTCTGGGTAAGAGGCAGGATGGCTCCTGCGGTCTCCACATACCCCTCGCGGAGAATAACGCCACCATCATGGAGAGGAGAGACCGGCATAAAAACAGAAATCAGCAGTTCCTTGCTCAGCTTGGCACGCAGGTCAATCCCTGATTCGATATAATCACGAAGGCCGGTTTCACGCTCAAGAACAATCAACGCCCCAATGCGGCGCTTGGACAGATAAAAAACGGCACGAATGATCTCATCAATATCTTTTTCCGCCATCTCACGCCCCATCTGAAAAGGAGACTTGCCCACTTGAGTCAGGGCCCGGCGGATATCACTCTGGAAAACAATAATGACAATCAGCAGTAAGGAGCTGAGAAAGGTGTTGAGCAACCATTGCATAGCTGCCAGATCAAGAACGATGGCCATAAAATAGACCACGGTCAACACCATAATTCCCAAAAGCATCTGCACCGAGCGTGTGCCTTTGATGATGGTCATGGCTTTGTGGATCAAAAAACCGACAACAAGGATATCAAGGATATCCTGCCAGCGTAATATTTTCAAAAAATCAAACATTGACCACAAAAATTGAATTTTACGACATCAAACAAGCGTCAGCACATTCCACCTCAGAAATAATTCACTCAAAGGGAAACACCTTGTGTTACATTCTACAATCACAACCTTCTTTTTTCCAAGAAAAATATGAAATTACATCATTTTTCTTCAACAAAATCCGTTTCCAGATCATCTTCTGATTCAGACTTCTATCCATCACTTAATCCGTGGAAGTCATAATCAATAAATGGTACGTTATTTAAAAATGCTCAGCTCTCTTCTTCCGACCTGGACATGCCAGTGGTTCACAGTAACGTATCCACCTATTATCTTGATCAAAAAATTGACAAAACGACACTGAAACCAACTCTCCAAGGCCCCATTGACCGCAGCATAAGCCCTTACATGCCAACCCACCCCAGAATACAAATCTGACTGACCATGCCCGACTCCTTCGGCAACATCTCCATACAATCAGGTACCGGCGCGCCCCATCCCCCCAAAACTGAGCCAGGACAAGAACCTGGCCCGGTTCGAGGTCCCATAAAACCGGAACCACCCACACGCCCTCCACGCCCCAGAGCAAAAAGAAGCCGAGCCGAACGCTGGCTCCCTCTTCTGGTCTTCCTGATTGCGGGTTACTGCGCTACTGGCTTCTACCTGACACCCTTCTTTCTGAAAAAAGGGGCCGGGGATGTACTACGCCAAACAACTGAACTGGAATTGACAAGCGGTCGTCTCTCCTTCAACCCTTTCACATTTGAACTGGCGGCATCAGACATTGCCCTCACTCATAAAAGAAACAAAGAGGGACAAAGACCAACACTTCACATTGAACGCCTCTACAGTAAAATCAACCCCTTTCGTCTTTGGCGTGGACAGATCAATCTTCACAGCCTGCTCATCAGCAAACCAAGCATGTCCGTCAAAAGAATGGTCAACGGCAAGCTTGACCTCCAGCTACAACCTCTCTCCACAACACCCTTTTGGCTGCTGACCGCCCGGAAACTGCGTTTAACATTCACCATCAACGACATGAGCCTGCAGAATGGCAGCATCTTTATTGATGATCAACCGGGCCAGCACAAGCACACCATCGACCAGATCAATCTGAACCTGCCGGCCATGACCCTGGGCAACGCCCCACTCTCCGAGCAAGGTCTTTCCATTCCCCGCTTTCAGGCACAAATCAACGGCAGTCCCTTCAATCTAGCAGGTGAAGTGAGCCGGGACAACCAGGGCCTTCCACAATTCTCTCTAGCCAGTGAACTCAATAACCTTGACCTGCCTCTGTATTCAGGCTCACTGACCTTGCCCCTGCAAATCAAGAAGGGTCGCGGGAACACTCGTCTGGAAATCACTTACAGTCCACTGTCATCAGAAACGGGCAGATTGAAACTCAACCACCAGACAACCATAACAGATGCTGAACTGCACAATACCAGTAGGGACTTCCGACTCACAACCCCGGAAATGATCATCAAGGGAAGCTGGCAGCCCTTTTCCAACATCCATCATGTCGAACACTGGCAGCTGAACTCCCCCCGGATACACGCTCGTTCTGTAAATTTCAGACAGCAGCTGAGCACATTGCTGCCCCTCCTGAAAACCCCTCTCGCAAGTGACAAGCACGAATCCCGCCCCCGCTTTTCTCTGACTGACGGTCAGATAACTTTTATGCCCGCAACACAGGGAAATCGTGAACAGATCTGGAAAAAGGTCAAACTCAGTCTTCATGGGACACCAACCACTGACTTCATACTCAGTGCTGAACACGCAAACAAGCACAACAGTTTTCACTGGGAGGGGACAATCGCCAACGGATTTCTCTCCGGCCCACTGACCGTTCAACGCATTTCGGTCGGGGACTTATTGCCACTGTTACAGGCAGCACCTTCTGAGCAGGGCAAAGGGCAGGGCACCCTCAGGGGAGATTTAAAACTCAGCCTGACCCCAGACAAGCCATTACAGCCAATCTTCAGCAACGGGCAGCTGGAGATGCAGAACCTGCAACTCACAAGTAACAATAAGGAATGGTTACGGGCTGGAAACATCAAACTGGAAAAAATCAGCCGAGATGCACAACAATTAAATCTTGGTAACATTACCGTCACAAACGGTACAATCAGCCTCCACTCCGCTTCATGGCCTCCCTTGCTCAAAAAACAACCACACTGGTCATTCCAGCAACTCCATGTTACCGGGCAGCTCGACCTCCATGACGATCCAAAAACCAAGCCGGCTCTGACCCTGGACGACCTGCGGCTCTCATACGGATCCGACAACAGGCAAACAACGACTGAGCCCATCCCACTCCTCAGCGCCACAATCGGCGGACAGGGGGAAATCGAAATAAACACCCCCGGAGCAGGCACTGCAGAAGACCTCCTCATTCTCAAACTGACCGAGATTCCGGCAGCTGCTCTGGGCAACTGGCTCCCGCCAATCCCGCTCATTCGCAACAGCAATGCCCTGCTGAACGGGAGTGGCCGGTTCAACACTCGCTCATCTGTATTCAATGGTGACCTGGTACTTGATGCAGGGCAGATCACAGCAAATCAGCAGGACGCACTCTTCAGCTGGAAACAGGCCACGTTTCATGACCTGGCCTATAACACAAAGAAACAATCCACTCATGTTGACCGCCTTGATCTGGACCAGCCGCATGGCCACTGGAAACGTGAGGTAAATGGTCAAAACGATCAAAATGGCCAAAATGACCAGAGCCTGTTGTCTTCAGCCTCAAAAGCCCTGCAAACCCTGCTCATGACTTCATCCGCATCACAGACGGCAACCACCATTGATCTCATAAATATTCAACAAGGAACAATTGACTACGAGGACAACCGGCTCACACCCGCCTGGCAGACGCAATTCAATGGTATTTCGGGGTCAATTTCGTCCCTGACACCGGAGAGGTCTTCAGATTTTCACATCAATGGTCAGATATCCGGGGCCCCTTTCAAGTTACGTGGCTCCGCCGCTCTGCTTACAGGTTCCACCACTGAAGATTGGGAACTGTCCATCAACAAATTTCCTCTGGTCTCACTCCAGGACCAGATTGCAAACACTCTTGAACTTGACGCCAGCACGGCCACACTTGACCTGAACCTCAGTCACAGACTGGATTTTGATCAGCCTGAACCCACAGCATCACTGAACTTCACCAATCTTTTACCATCCGCTAACCTGACTGCAGGGGGCCGTCTGACCATGGCCCTGCTCAATGATTCCAATGGGCAATTCAACACGGAACTCACTCTCAAAAACAGCACAGAACCACTGGCGCTGCAATGGGCCAATTATTTCCGCACCCTGACCATCAAGGCGCAAATTGCACCTTTTCTTCTCAGTGGTCCTTTCAAGCATCTGTCTGAAACAGAGGGTCTGGAGATGATTCATGGTCATGCCCAACTGGAACCTTCAGCTCGGGATACTGTCAGGGAACTGGTTGCCCTGCTGCAGGAACGTCCAGGACTGGGTCTGACCCTGACCGGCCTGGCCGATCCCGCGATCGACAGAAACGCCCTCATCGCTGAAGCTGAAATCAACGAACAACAACGGGTTGATCAAGAAAACCAACGCCGCCAACAGCTATGGCAAGAAAACCAGGTAAGTAAACTGCAAGCTGCCCAGGCCGCAGAAACATCATCAACGCCAGGGACTGACAGTCAGCAAGGCACAATTCTGGAACAGGATATACCGACTGAAGAGCTGCTCGCCTTCACGCCCATCAAACCTGAGCCTGTGTCTCTTCATGACGAGCAGCTTCTTGACCTTGCCGAGGAACGGGTCTTTCTGGTATATGATCTGTTGATCAATGAATTCAAGATTGACTCCGGCCGTCTCCGGCTCGAACAGAGCCGACTCAGCAATATTGCAGCCGGTAACCGGGTTCTCTTTACAGTAATCGCCCTCTAGCCCCTGACTCTTTTCACATGCTCAAACCTCCCTACACCCAATACGATCAACTTTTTGTCTACAACTTTGACCGCACCGAGCTGGGTGAGATTGATGATCCTGATCTGATTGGTACTTGGATTGAAGACGAAACCGCCATCCTTTTTTTCCATACAGACAAAACAGAATTCATAGCTGAAATTTGCGCCAGAACAAGGGCCGAGATCATCTACGAGGCCCAGCTTGATTACCGTGACTGGGAGGCCGGTCTTGATATTACTTCATTTCAGGTCGGGCCCCTGGCCGTATCTCCCCTGTGGGAGTCCCCCGTCGCAGGGGAGCATATACTGCCGATCCGCCTTGATCCAAGTGTCATTTTTGGTTCGGGCTTCCATGCGACCACCCGTCTCTGCCTGGAGGTGCTCTGCGATCTCTATGGCGACCAGCCAGGGCAATTTCAGCGAGTCATGGACCTTGGCTGTGGCACTGGCCTGTTGGCCATCGGAGCAGCCCGTCTCGGGGCAGGTGAAGTTCAGGCGATCGACAATAATCCCTTTGCCTGTCAGGTGGCTCACCGCAACCGGGAACTCAACCACTGCGAACAAATTATTCAAATCGAGCAAAAAGATCTGCGCACGGCCTTACCCGACACCCGTGTCGATCTGGTGATTGCAAACCTTTACAAGGGCTTGCTGCTTGACTTCTTTAACAATCCGGATTTCTGGAACGCCAAATATTATCTCATTTCAGGCTTTATCCCGTCCATGGAGGAGGAATTACTGACCGCCCTGCCCCTTCAGCACCTGAAACTCATCGAACGAAGGCAAAAAGATAACTGGCGACTCTGGCTCCTGGCTAACCAAAAACCGGGAGTGAACAACCTGCAATGATCAATGGTCTGATAGAAATTACCGCCGGCCAGTTGTTTGCATGGCTGGGCCTTCTTTCTCTCGCCACTTTTGTCGTCAGCCTGCTGATCATCCCCTGGGTAGTCACCCGGGCCAAAACGAATTACTTTCTGGTACATACGTATCATGTTGATCAGCGTCACCAGCAACATCCATTGCTCTATTTTATTGTCAGGATTTTCCGAAACACATTGGGAGGTCTGCTTCTGGTCGCCGGCTTATGTATGCTCTTCCTGCCGGGCCAGGGCATCATAACCATGATCATTGGCCTTTCTCTGCTCGATGTTCCCGGCCGGCAACTTGTCCTCGACCGACTGATTCAGATTGAGATCATCCAGCACTCCCTCAACTGGATTCGACACAAATCCGGCAAGGAACCATTCAGGTTCCCTACAAAGAGTGAGACGGAACATACGTAAAAAAACGGACTCCCCGTTGACGCAGTTTTGACAGACAAGGAGTGGCGCATTTTTTACTCGCAAAAGCCATTCATGTACCAGACCGAACGAGCAAAAAAATACGCCACGAACACAGAATCGACAGGAATTATTACGATGTCATCATCAGGGCAGATCAAGCTCCTGAAGCAAACGCACCACGTTCTTACAGTCAGTCTCGTCCGGATGGCCTTTGGCGGCAGGGGCATCCTTGAACCAGGGAGGCTGCGGATTCTTGGCGGCCATCATTTCCATGACCTTGGCAGGCAATTCTCCCGGGCAGGAAAAGGTAGCGATAATATGCGCGCCGGCAGAGAGTTCTTTGGCCTTTTTCATGCCATTCCTGGCATGATCTGAATCGGTCGCGGTACCGTGGGTTGCAAAGAGATAAAGATCCTGGCCCTCCTTGATCCTGGCCATATACTCCTGCGAGGCGGGATCCGGCTGCCCGGCCTTATACCAAAAACCCAGCCCGATAAAACCATAGCCCTTGGGGTCAGGGGCATCAGCCAGGGAAACCAGCTCTTTTTCACCGGTTAGCGAGGCAAACAGGGCCTCGGCCAGCTTCCTGGTGTTTCCACTTTGAGACGAATACACGACCAGACTTTTCATACGATCTCCTTTATCTTTGAAGATGAACATTGATCAACGCTTAACAATTCATATTTCACAGGATATGACTGACAGAGTAAAGAGTCAGTCTTCAATTTTCAAGTTTTTTATGTGCTATTGCCCAATATAAACCGTGACCACCATTCCTTTAGACCCCGAAGCTCGAACTGCTCTGCAAGAGACCCTTGTGGACTGGTTTATCAAGAACCAGCGCGATCTGCCCTGGCGCCAGAACTATACCCCTTATCAAATCTGGATCTCGGAGGTCATGCTCCAGCAGACCCAGATGGAACGTGGCATCATATACTTCAAGCGATGGCTTCTGGCGTTCCCTGATATCCAGAGCCTGGCCCAGGCCGATGAAAGCCGGGTGCTCAAACTCTGGGAAGGCTTAGGGTATTACAGTCGGGCTCGTAATCTCCATCGTTGCGCCCGAATCCTGGTTGAGGAATTTCAGGGCCGCATTCCTGACGACATCACCATACTGCAGCGTCTCCCAGGTATCGGTCCCTACACGGCTGGAGCCATCGCATCCATCGCTTACAACCGCGATGCCCCAGTCGTTGATGGAAACGTCGGCCGTGTCTTTGCCAGACTCTTCAATATCGACAGGAAACTGAACGATCCGGCCTGTAAAAAAGAACTGTGGCGCTTGGCCGCTGATCTCCTCCCTCCAGGACGGGCCAGAGTGTTCAATCAGGGACTCATGGAGTTTGGGGCATTGATCTGCACCCCGAAAAATCCCCGCTGTGACAATTGTTCGCTCATGGGATTCTGCGTGGCGCACAAACTCGGACTGACCGCCCAGCTTCCGGTCCCGAACAAGGGGCCATCGACGATCTCCATTGAAATGGCCACAGGAGTTCTTTGCCACCAGGGACGTTTCTTTATCCAACAACGAAAAAACAGAGATGTCTGGGGAGGTTTATGGGAATTTCCCGGTGGTGAACGTGAAAAAAACGAACAACCAGCGGAGACAGTGGTTCGTGAATTCATGGAAGAGACAGGGCTTGTGGTGAAGGTCGACCAGAAAATCACCACCGTTACCCATCATTACACCCGCTACAGGGTCACTCTGCACGGTTACACATGCACACTGGCAGACAGGCAAAACATCTCCACGCCTATCCTCAACGCGGCTCAAGACTGTGGCTGGGTCTGTCTGCAAGCGCTGGACGAGTACGCCTTTCCAGCCGGCCATCGGCAACTGATTGAGTTCATCAAAAAGATGCAATAACGCAAACCCTGCACCTGGCGCATCAACTCCGTTTATCGACTTTCCGCAGCAACCAAATCAAGACAAGGACCGGCAGTCCCATGATTGCGGTCATCAGAAAAAAACTCTCATATCCCCAGGACGAAACCACAGTTCCGGAATACCCGCCAATCAATTTGGGAAACAAGGTCATCAGCGAACTGAACAGCGCATACTGAACTGCGGTGAACGAAATGTTGGTTAGAGATGAGAGAAAGGCTATAAAGGCTATGGAGGCAAGGCCGGCACAAAGATTATCGGCTGCTATGACCACGGTAAGCAGGGTTAAATCCGGCCCCACGGAGGCCAAAAGCATAAAGAGAAGATTTGTGGCGGCAGCCAGAATACCGCCCACAAAAAGAATCCGGTTTACCCCATAACGAACGGTGAGCATACCGCCTAAAAATCCACCAAGCAGAGTCATTGCCAACCCGAATGTCTTGGTGACGGTGGCAATCACATTTTTACTGAACCCCATATCCAGATAAAAGACATTGGAGACCACACCGAGAACAATATCCGAGATACGGTAGAAACCAACAAGAAGCAGGATCAAGAGGGCTGTTTTGAGCCCATAGCGATCAAAAAAATCACGCACGGGGGCCACATAGGTTCGACTGACCATAACCCGTTCCGCCAGCCCGACCCATGTTGCCAGATGCGCAACAGACAATGCAGCCAGTAAAGCCAGGAGGAAACGACCGGTCTCAACCACAAAACCCACCAAAGCCCCCCCCTGCACAACACTCAGCTTCAGAGATTGAAAGAGATTAGCGCTCAGAAAAAAGGTTAAGCCAAACGTTGCGGCCATGAGGACAAACAAGGTGAGAAAACGAAGTGAATCGGACAGAGACTGCACCTCTTCCCGAGCACGATTGACCACAGGTTCCGAAACCATCAGAGTCGTGAGCACTCCAACTCCCATCAGGCCTGCCATGATCAGATAGGTCACTCGCCAGGCCTGATAATCGTAAAACTCGCGGCTTGTTCCCAGCCATGAGGCCAGGTACAGAGAACCAGCTCCTGCCACCAGCATCCCCACCCGATAACCGGCCACATAGGTAGAAGCCAGCAAGGCCTGCATGGATTCCTCCACGCACTCAATACGATAGGCATCGACAACGATATCCTGAGTGGCCGAGGAAAACCCCAATAGAACTGCGGCCAGGGCCATCCACAACAGACTGTTACCAGCCGCCGGATCAACCAACCCCATGCCTATCATCGCCACAATGACGGATAACTGGGCCAACAGGAGCCAAGAACGACGCCGGCCGAAAACACTGTTCAGGAGCGGAACAGGTAACCGGTCAATGATGGGCGCCCAGATAAATTTAAAGGAATAACCAAGCGCGGCCCAACTGAAAAAAGTAACTGCAGACCGCTCAACCCCAGCCTCACGCAACCAGACAGAAAGGGTCGAGAAGATGAGGAGCAGAGGAAGGCCTGCAGAAAACCCGAAAAAGAACATGGTTGTCACCCGAGGATGAAGCCATGCGCGAAGCCAATTCGGGGCACACCAGGATCCTTGCTTTTTTGGCATCATTGTTGTCTTTTGCCCATAGTGCGATTATGTTATATTTAAATATTGGGGAATGGCCGAAGGATTACAAGAAAACGAGTCAAAGATTCAAAAAACCTGCCCTGTTACGTTCCATCCCATCAGCCACCTCTATGAATATGCCCAATTTCACTACAAAAAGCAAAGGACTTTCCATTAGCCTGCCCTGCCGCCAAGAGACAACGGATCATGCCGATCAAAATCTATAACACCCAAACCCGCAAAAAAGAGATCCTCGACCCGCTGGAGACTGGCCACATCAGACTCTATGTCTGCGGAATCACTTCCTATGACTACTGCCACATCGGCCATGCCCGTTCAAGCCTGGCCTTTGACATGATCGTCCGCTACCTGCGCTACCGGGATTATCGCGTCACATATATACGTAATTTCACAGATATCGACGACAAGATCATTCAGCGCGCAGCCGAGCAGAACACCACGACCGAAGAACTTGCCCAGCGATTCATCGATGAGTTTTACGTGGACATGGATCATCTCGGAATTGAGCGACCCAACCTTGAGCCCAAGGCCACCGAACACATCCCGGAAATGATCGAGCTGATCGGTGAGTTGGTTGACAAAGGACTGGCCTACCCCTCCCAAGGTGATGTCTACTTTGCAGTTGATCAGTTCCCGGAATACGGGAAGCTTTCGGGTCGCAGGCTTGAAGATATGCAGGCCGGCGCCAGAATCTCCGTCAATGAAAGCAAACGTCACCCCATGGATTTTGTCCTGTGGAAAGGTTCAAAACCTGGCGAGCCCACATGGGACAGCCCCTGGGGCCCCGGACGCCCCGGATGGCACATCGAATGTTCAGCCATGAGCCGCAAGTATCTGGGCCAGACCTTTGATATCCACGGCGGCGGTCAGGATCTGATCTTCCCCCACCACGAGAACGAACTGGCCCAGAGTGAAGGTGCCAGTGGCACGACCTTTGTTAATTCCTGGATCCATCACGGATTTGTCACCATTCGTGACGAGAAGATGTCAAAATCACTGGGTAATTTT
>JACNLK010000008.1 GCA_014381505.1 Candidatus Desulfatifera sulfidica
TGGATATCGGTTTGCGTTTTGCCATTCGTGAAGGCGGTCGTACCGTCGGCGCCGGTGTTATTAGCGAAATTATTGAATAAGGGTATAGAATGATACCGACAGATAAAATTAGAATTCGTTTGAAGGCCTACGATCATAAGTTGCTTGATCAGTCCACTTCCGAGATTGTTGAGACCGCCAGGCGCACAGGTGCCGCAGTTGCTGGTCCAATCCCTCTGCCGACATCAGTGAACAAGTACTGTGTACTTCGTTCTCCTCATGTCGATAAGAAATCTCGTGAGCACTTTGAAATGCGAACTCATCGCCGTCTGCTTGATATCCTTGAGCCGACCCAGCAGACCATCGATATGTTGATGAAACTCGAACTCTCTGCTGGCGTGGCTGTCGAGATCAAATTGCCGTAGCATCAGGCGCAGCTGAAGAAATACAACTGAACGGATAGAGTTATGCCAAAGACAATGGGTATATTGGGAAAAAAAATCGGGATGACCCGTATCTATAATGAGATGGGTTTCGCAGTACCGGTAACGGTAATCGAGGCTGGTCCCTGTACGGTTCTTCAGGTTAAATCTGAGGCAACCGATGGCTACAATGCCATCCAGGTTGGCTTGGGTGAAAAGAAAGCCTCCCGGGTCAATAAGCCGCAGGCTGGCCATGTTGCCAAGTCTGGAAGTACCGGGTTTTATAATATTAAAGAATTTCATGTCAGTAATCCTGAAGACTACGAGATTGGCCAGAAGGTCAGCCTTGAAGGTATGTTTCAGGCGGGTGATGTGGTAGATGTCCAGGGAACCAGCAAAGGACGTGGTTTTCAGGGCGTTATTAAACGTCATGGTTTCCACGGCGGTGGGGCGACTCATGGTTCAAAGTTCCATCGTGCCCCTGGATCCATTGGTTGTAGTGCATGGCCCTCTCGTGTTATCAAGGGTAAGAAAATGCCCGGTCGCATGGGAAATGATATCGTGACCAAAAAGAACGTGCTGGTCATGGATGTTCGCACCGACGAGAATTTGATTCTGGTGAAGGGATCAGTCCCCGGTGCCAAACAGGGTCTGTTGAAGATCTTCAGCAAGTAATTTACATCCGGGACACCCCCTGCCAGTCAAGGAGTAGAGAATGTCAACAGTAAGTGTACTCAATATAAAGAATGAAAAAGTGGGCGAGATCGATCTCAATGAGAAGATCTTTGATCTCGACGTCAAGGAGCATCTGCTTCATGACGTGGTCCGCTATCAGCGTGCCGCACGCCGTGCCGGAACTGCATCTACCAAGACGCGGGTCGAAGTACGCGGTGGTGGCGCTAAGCCTTGGCGTCAGAAGGGAACAGGACGTGCTCGTGCTGGAACACGCACCTCTCCTTTGTGGCGTGGTGGTGGTGTAACCTTTGGTCCTAAGCCTCGCGACTATGCCTTTAAATTGAATCGTAAGGTTAAAAAGCTGGCAGTTGCCATGGCAGTCAGTGCGCGTTTTCAGGAAGGCAACCTCATGGTTCTCGATGCTTTTAGCATGGATGCCATCAAGACCAAGGACTTCATGTCCATCATGAATACCCTTGATGTTGACAACTGCCTCCTGGTGACCACAAGCGATAATGAAATTGTTGCCAAGTCTGCGCGCAACGTCAATGGAGTCAAGGTGATGACCGCCGATGGCCTCAATGTCTATGATATCCTTTTGCACAAGAAACTGATTCTGGTACAGCCGGTAATCGAAAGTCTTGAAGAGAGGTTGTTGGTATGAAAAACTTATATAGTGTGCTCCGGGGTCCCTGTCTGACCGAAAAAGCTTCCTTTCAGCAGGAAGAGGCTGGCAAGGTTGTTTTTAAGGTCAATCCCGATGCCAATAAAATTGAAATCAAACGCGCCGTAGAGCAGATGTTTCCTGTCAAGGTGAAGAGTGTGCATACGGCCACTATTCATGGCAAGAACAAGCGTGTCGGTAAGCATACCGGATTTACTGGTAACTGGAAAAAAGCATACGTGACCTTGTCTGAAGGCGAGATCAATTTTGCCGACGAGCTGTAATCCCCTGCCAGGAACCTGTGATCCAATGCGGGTCCAGAATGTGCAGCAGAGCATCTCTCACAACCAATCTGATGGAGCGATCGGGAAATCATGACGATTAAGACTTACAAACCAACATCTGCCGGTAAACGGCATCATGTATCAATTCTCAATCCGGCCCTTTCTAAGAAGAGTCCGGAAAAGAGTCTCTGTGTCCCTCTTTCGAAGAGTGGCGGTAGAAATAATTATGGCCGGATTACCTCTCGTCATATCGGTGGTGGACATAAACGCAAGTATCGGATTATCGATTTCAAGCGTAACAAGATTGACATTCCTGCACGGGTTGAGTCAATCGAGTATGATCCCAACCGTTCGGCGAATATTGCATTGCTGATGTATGCTGATGGAGAAAAGACGTATATTCTTGCTCCTGAGGGCGTGTCCGTTGGTGATAAGATTGTAGCTGGTGACAACGTTGATATTCAACCTGGTAACTGCCTGCCATTAACTAATATTCCCCTGGGTACCATTATTCATAACATTGAGATGAAAATTGGTAAGGGTGGTCAGATGGTACGGAGTGCCGGAGTATCCGCCCAGCTTATGGCCAAAGAGGGAACGTATGTTCAGGTTCGCCTGCCCTCGGGTGAGGTTCGCAAGTTTCACAAACTGTGCCGTGCCTGTATTGGTCAGGTTGGTAACCGCGAGCACGAGAGTCAGAAACTTGGCAAGGCTGGACGTACTCGCTGGATGGGCAAACGTCCGCATGTCCGTGGTGTTGCAATGAATCCGGTCGATCATCCCATGGGTGGTGGTGAGGGTAAGAGCTCTGGTGGCCGTCATCCATGTACTCCATGGGGATATCCGACCAAGGGTTACAAGACTCGCAGCAACAAATCTTCCGACAAGTATATTGTCAAGAAGAGATCATAACGAGGAGTAAGGCATGTCACGCTCAATCAAAAAGGGCCCTTTTGTAGACGACCATCTGTTTAAGAAGGTTGAAAGCGCCATTGAAAATGGATCCCGTAAGGTGATCAAGACTTGGTCTCGTCGCTCGGACATTATTCCGCAGATGGTCGGTTTGACCTTTGCGGTTCATAACGGACAAAAATTTATTCCCGTATTTGTCTCCGAGAACATGGTGGGCCATAAACTTGGTGAGTTTTCGCCGACCAGGACCTATTACGGTCATGCAAGCGACAGAAAGGGCAAAAAGAAATAAGTATAAACGTATTCGCGTCCCGGCAAGTCCGATTAGGAGTATAACATGGAAGCTCGAGCCATTGGGAGACAGATTCGTATCTCTCCTCAGAAGGCCAGACTGGTTGCTGATGTAATCAGAGGTATGGAAGTAGGACAGGCATTGAACACTCTTCGGTATATGCCGAAAAAGGGTGCCTTGATTATCCGTAAGGTTGTTGAATCTGCTGTTGCGAATGCAACCCAGGCCGACCAGACTGATGTTGATAGCCTGTTTGTTAAAAAGATTTTTGTAGATGACGGACCATCCCTGAAGCGGATTCGCCCTAGAGCAATGGGGCGTGCCACCCGGGTGATCAAACGTACGAGTCATATTACAGTGATACTTGACGAACAATAGTTCTTTACAAGATTATCACAAAATAGTATGAATCTCACTTTTTTGAATTAATGAACAACGTATGATGCTGGAGGATCGTTTTGGGGCAGAAAGTTAATCCGTTAGGCTTAAGACTTAACATTACCCGGACATGGGATTCAGTCTGGTATGCAGACAAAAATTATTCTGATTTCCTGATTGAAGATCAGAAGATTAGAAAATTCTTGAAGAAGCGGTTGAGTCATGCCTCTCTTTCCAAGATTGTCATTGAGCGTACTGGCGAAAAAGTTCGGATCAAGCTGTTTACCGCTCGACCCGGAATTATCATTGGTAAGAAGGGCTCTGAAATCGAAGCCCTCAAGGCCGACCTAGAGAAGTATATTAAGAGAAGTGTTCTTCTTGATATACAGGAAGTTCGTCGTCCAGAGGCCGATGCACAGCTTTTGGCTGAAAATATTGCTGGTCAGCTTGTTCGTCGTGTCGCTTTTCGACGCGTTATGAAAAAAGCTGTCAGTTCTGCCTTGCGCTTCGGAGTCCAGGGGATTAAAATATCCTGTTCCGGTCGTCTTGGTGGTGCAGAGATGTCGCGCTGTGAATGGGTTCGTGAAGGCCGAGTGCCACTCCATACCCTCAGAGCCGACGTTGACTACGCTCTGTCTGAGGCCTTGACCACCTACGGTATTATCGGTGTTAAGGTTTGGATCTTCAAGGGTGAAGTTCTTAAAGAAGGTGATCAGGCAGCGGTCTGATTATCGAAACAATTATACCCTGAATTATCCTTTGTTTATAAAGGGAGTTTGAAATGTTAAGTCCCAAGAAAGTAAAACATAGAAAAGTATTTACTGGCAAGATGCGTGGTGTAGCGCATCGCGGATCAACCATATCCTTTGGTGAATATGCACTCAAGGCTGTTGAGGGTGGCAAACTGACTGCTCAGCAGATTGAGGCTGCCCGTATTGCAATCAACAGAAAGATTAAACGTGGCGGAAAGGTTTGGATTCGGGTTTTCCCTGACAAACCGGTCACCAAAAAGCCTGCAGAGACCAGAATGGGTAAGGGTAAGGGTAGTCCTGAGTCATGGGTTGCACCCGTTAAACCCGGTCGTATTATTTATGAACTGACTGGAGTCGATGAGGCAATGGCTATTCGTGCCTTGACCCTGGCCGGCAATAAGTTTCCTTTTGCCACCAAGGTTGTCACAAAGAGGACTTCAATATGAAATACAGTGAATTGGTAAAAATGTCTGCCGAGGAATTGGTCAAGAAGGAAAAGGATCTCCGTGAAGAACTCGGTAAGATTACTTTTCAGCACAAGATTCGTCCTCTTGAGAATACAGCTCTGATTGGGCTGCTTCGTAAGGATATCGCCAGGATTTGCACTCTTCGTAATCAAAAAAGTGAGCAATAAGAGCGGCTGTTTTCTTTGATCCAAGAGAACCAGAAACCAACATATTCTATCTCGCGTTGAATTAATTATGAGTGAATCAAATAAAGTTAGAAAAACACGGACAGGTTCTGTTGTCAGCAACAGGATGGAAAAAAGCATAGTTGTCCAAGTAGAACGAACGGTCCGGCATAAGGTGTATGGTAAATATATCAAACGGACTGTCAAGTACGTTGCCGATGACCCTGAAAACCAGTGTCAGATTGGTGACCTTGTCCTGATCGAAGAGTGTCGGCCTTTGAGTAAGCGGAAACGCTGGCGGTTGCGCTCCATCCTGGATAAGCAGGCCGTATAATCCACAAGTTAAAGCGACTGTGGCCGTCAAGGCGTGCCACAATTGATTTTGATCAGGTGACAAAATGATACAGAGTGAAACAGTTCTGAATGTAGCCGATAACTCAGGTGGCCGGAAGGTTCTTTGCATCCGGGTTCTGGGCGGTTCAAGAAAACGCTACGCCACCATTGGCGACGTTATTGTGGTGACAGTCAAAGAGGCTATTCCCCACGCTAAGGTCAAAAAAGGTGATGTGATGAAGGCCGTTGTCGTCCGCACAGCTAAAGAGCGCAGGCGGATGGATGATACCTGGGTCAAGTTTGATGAGAATGCAGCTGTCCTTCTTGGGGCCAGCGGGGAGCCTGTTGGTACCCGTATTTTCGGACCTGTGGCCAGGGAACTCAGGAATCAGGGTTTTATGAAAATTATTTCATTGGCTCCTGAAGTACTGTAATTGATTGACTGAAGCGAATTAAACTTCAGTTTGCTAAAAGGTAACGGATATGGCACAGGGTAGAACATACCTGAAGAAAAATGATCAGGTGGAAGTAATTGCGGGCAAGGACAAAGGTCGGGTCGGCAAGGTGTTGAAGGTACTTGCTCCCGATAATCAAGTCATTGTCGAGCGGATCAACATGATCAAGCGACACATGAAGGCCACTGAAATGAACAAGCAGGGCCAGATTGTTGAGAAGGAGGCTCCGATTCATGTATCGAATCTCCAGTTGATCTGCCCCGAGTGTACCAAGACAGGGCGTGTTGGAAAAAAGATATTGGATGACGGAACCAAGGTCCGTTTTTGCAAGAGCTGCGGTGAATCCGTCGAAGCTCAGAAATAGGACAGGAGACAGGCTTACGCCAGGAGTTATAAATGGGTGCGCTGAAAGATTTTTATTTGAAAGAATGTGTTCCAGCTCTCACTGAAGAGTTTGGTTACACCAATGTCATGCAGGTTCCTAAGATCGAGAAAATCGTTCTGAACATGGGCCTGGGTGAAGCCGTACAGAATCCGAAAATTATTGAAGGTGCAGCCGATGAGCTCACCCGTATTGCCGGCCAAAAGGCTGTTGTGACGCGTGCCAAAAAATCAATTGCCGGATTTAAGTTGCGTGAAGGAATGCCCATTGGTTGTCGGGTTACCTTGCGCAATGAATATATGTATAACTTCCTGAGTAAGCTTGTGAATATTGCTCTGCCCCGTGTCCGTGATTTTCGCGGTCTTTCGCCGAAGATGTTTGATGGCCGTGGCAATTTTTCACTGGGCATTACAGAGCAGATTATTTTTCCTGAGATCGATTACGATAAAATTGATAAGATCAAGGGGTTGAATATCAGCATTGTTACCTCAGCCAAGACGAATGACGAAGGACGAGCTTTGCTTCGATTGCTCGGAATGCCCTTCAAAAAATAAAACCGTTCGGGGCTTTTCAGCTCTGATCAATATGACAGTAATTGGAGGTTGTTTTGGCGAAGAAATCGTTGATAGCAAAAGCTGCCCGTAAGCCAAAGTTTGAAGTAAGAAAGTATAATCGTTGCCCGCTTTGTGGACGATCCAGAGCTTTTATCAGAAAGTTTGGGGTATGCAGGATATGTTTCAGGAACCTGGCCCTCCGTGGTGAAGTGACTGGCGTTACAAAGTCCAGCTGGTAAACTGAACCAGGTTGCTCTGAGAGTGACTGTTGGTTTTGTTGAATGATAAGAAATAGAGAAGGAGTCTCGCTATGTCAATGAGCGATCCCCTGGCCGACATGCTGACCAGGATTAGAAATGCGAGCATGGTTAAGTTTGCTTCGGTTCAGATACCTAAATCGAATATCAAGGTAAATCTGGCCAAAACCCTGAAGCAGGAAGGTTACATCTCAGGTTTTAATGTATCTGATGACGGACCTCAGGGGCAGTTGACGATAGATCTCAAATATGGACCTGACAATGAGTCGGCCATTACCGCGATCAATCGTGTAAGCAAACCCGGTTTGCGTAAATATGTCGGTGTTGGAGAAGTCCCCCGTGTTCTGAACGGACTCGGTGTCGCGATTCTTTCAACCTCCATTGGTGTCATTACTGATCGTGAGGCGCGGGCCAAGAATGTTGGCGGAGAGATACTCTGCGAAGTGTGGTAATAATCGCGAATTAGTTGAGGTAAGATATGTCTCGAATTGGAAAAGAGCCCATCCCCATTCCCAAGGGCGTTAATGTCACCATCACCGGCCAGAAGGTCGTTGTCAAGGGCGGGAAGGGATCCCTGGACAGGGTGGTACGTGATGAGATCGAAATCCTCTTGCAGGATGATGTTGTTCTTGTCAATACCCGCGATGATTCACAAAAAACAAACGCATTCAGAGGATTATTTCGTTCTCTGATTAACAACATGATTATCGGCGTTGACCAGGGTTTTCAGAAAAAGTTGATCATTGAAGGCGTTGGTTACAAGGCTAATGTCAGTGGATCCACCTTGACTCTTAATGTTGGCTATTCTAATCCCGTAGAGTTTGCAGTGCCGGATGGAATCAATGCCACCATGACTGGTAATACCGGAATCACTCTCGAATCCATTGATAAGGAGCTTCTGGGTCTCACAGCGGCCAAGATTCGTAGTGTTCGTAAGCCCGAGCCGTATAAAGGCAAGGGTATCCGGTATGAGAATGAGTATGTCGCCCGTAAGGTTGGTAAGTCTGGCGCTAAATAAAACGGTCACATCCCCCATGTGGGGCTGAGTTGACCTTTGCACAATGGAACACAGAGATGGCAAAGACAAATCCCAAAAAATTAGCCAGAGCTCGTCGGGTCCTGCGCATTCGCAAGAAGATCAGTGGAACCACTGCGTGTCCTCGTCTTCGGGTCTTTAAGAGCAATAAGCATATCTATGCCCAGATTGTTGACGATTCATGTGGCTGCACATTGGCGGCTATGTCTACTGTTGACAAAGGGTACGAGCCTGTCGCAGATGCGGACAAAAAAGGCCAGGCAGAGAAGGTCGGCGAGCTGATCGCAGCTCGTGCCAAGGCTGCCGGAATCACCAAGGTCGTTTTTGACCGTGGTGGTTGCATCTATCATGGCCGGGTCAAGGCACTGTCAGAAGGTGCCCGTAAAGGCGGGCTTGAATTCTAATATCAGTTGAAGGAGGGGGTGTCCCTTGTCAGATTTTAAACGTTCCAAGAGTGAGAATTCAGAGGAACTGATAGAGAAAATTGTCTTTATCAATCGTGTCGCTAAGGTTGTTAAAGGTGGTCGCCGTTTCAGTTTCAGTGCGATAGTCGTTGTCGGTGATGGTAAAGGCAAGGTCGGGTACGGTCTTGGGAAAGCCAATCAGGTTCCTGATGCTATCCGTAAAGGCGTAGAGCGGGCTAAGAAAGATATGGCCCGTGTTTCTCTGACCGATATTTCTATTCCGCATCAGGTTATAGGTCATTATGGTGCTGGTCGAGTTTTGCTCAAGCCTGCATCTGAAGGTACAGGAGTGATTGCCGGAGGACCCGTTCGTGCGGTTCTTGAAGCCGCTGGAGTACATAATATTTTGACTAAATGTCTGGGGTCTCATAATCCACATAATATGGTCAAGGCGACTCTCGAAGGGTTGCGCAGTATGCGAACCCCCGAGTCTATAGCCAGATTGCGTGGCAAGAGCGTCGCAGAAATTACATCATAAGAGGAGCAGGGCTTCCTGGGTCCCACGTCAGTGGCCATGGAGCTTGTTTTCCTGATTTAAATAGATATTGGAAGGTAGTCAAATGGCCGAGACAATTACCTACACGTTGGTGAAGAGCGGAATCGGAAGTCCCAAAAAGATTCGTGCAACTCTCATCGGGCTGGGACTGAATAAGATGCAAAAGACTGTTACCCGTAAAGATACCCCAGAGTTCCGTGGTATGTTAAGCAAGGTACAGCACCTCGTAAAAATTGAGGAGAAATAGGATGTTGAACTTAGGAAATCTCTCACCAAATCCCGGTTCAAACCGCCAGCGTAAGCGCGTTGGTCGCGGACCTGGTTCCGGCCATGGTAAGACTGCTGGTCGTGGTCATAAGGGCTTTAAGTCCCGTTCTGGTTCCGGTATTAAGCCTGGATTTGAGGGTGGACAGATGCCTCTCCAGCGCAGACTTCCAAAGCGCGGCTTTCATAACAAGTTCAGAGTTGAGTATGCTCTTGTCTCATTGTCTCAGCTTGATACTTTCGATGCTGGCACCGAAATCACCACAGAATCACTTGCTGCCGCAGGAATGGTTCGTTCCGGTATGCCTGTAAAGGTTCTTGCCAACGGCGAGATCAGCAAAGCTGTGACCCTTAAGGTCGAGAAGATAAGCGGAAGCGCCCGGGCGAAAGTAGAAGCAGCTGGCGGCAGTATCCTCGATCAGGACTGAGTCGATTTCGATTATACGAATGATCAGCCTATAATTACTTGAGAACGCAGATAAATACATGAGTGGACTACAGAGCGCAGCCAATATTCCCGAGTTGAGGAAAAGAATTTTCTTTACCCTGGCTATGCTGGCCGTCTACCGCGCAGGTGTTCAGGTTCCTACTCCCGGTATTAATGGAGAGGCTCTGGCTGCATTTTTCCAGCAACACGCCGGAACCCTGTTTGGCATGTTTAACATGTTTTCAGGTGGAGCCCTGGAAAACTTTTCCATTTTTGCCCTGGGCATTATGCCCTATATCAGTGCTTCAATTATTATCCAGCTGCTCACCGTCGTTATTCCCCAGCTTGAGAGCCTGAAAAAGGAGGGGCAGTCCGGACAGCGCAAGATTACCCAGTATACTCGCTATGGAACTGTTGGTCTCAGTATTATACAGGGAATATTTATAGCGACTGGACTGGAGGGCATGAGTGGTCCTTCCGGTGAGCCAATTGTTCTTGATCCCGGTGTCCAGTTTAAGTTAATGACCATGGTAACCCTGACTGCAGGCACATCTTTTATTATGTGGCTTGGCGAACAGGTGACTGAGCGTGGCATAGGGAACGGAATTTCTTTGATAATTTTTGCGGGTATTGTGGCTGGTACCCCCTCTGCCATTGCCAACTCGATTCAACTTATCAAAGCAGGAGAGATTACTCTCTTCTTTGTTCCCTTTATACTCCTGTTCATGTTTGCAGTAGTCGGTGTCATTGTGTTTTTTGAGACAGCTCAGCGGCGTATTCCCATTCAGTACGCCAAGCGTGTCGTAGGCCGGCGTGTCTATGGTGGACAGAGCTCGCATCTGCCGCTGAAGATCAATATTGCAGGAGTTATTCCACCGATTTTTGCCTCATCAATTATGATGTTTCCGGCAACTCTTGGTGGTTTTATCCAGATTGATTGGGTACAGCGGGTTTCAGCAGCACTTTCTCCGGGAACCTTCTTTTACTATGTTCTTTTTATCGGCATGATTGTCTTTTTCTGTTTTTTCTATACCGCAGTGACGTTCAAGCCTGATGATGTAGCTGAGAATCTTAAGAAGAATGGTGGTTTTGTCCCTGGAATACGTCCAGGTCGAAAAACCGCTGATTTTATCGACAAGGTTTTGACCCGGTTGACTGTTGTAGGGGCCATTTATTTAAGTGCTGTCTGTGTGCTGCCAACGGTTCTGATCTCAAAGTTAAATGTTCCATTCTATTTTGGCGGCACTGCGTTGCTGATTATTGTCGGTGTTGCAATTGATACCATCTCCCAGGTTGAGTCGCACATGGTTATGCGTAACTATGAGGGATTCATGAAGCAGGGGAAAGGTACCGGACGTTAAAATGAAATATTGTAGTCTTGTCTGGTGAGTAAGCCGATTTTAATCAAAAGCCCGGATGAGATTGGACTCATGTATGAGGCCAATCAGATTGTGGCTGAAACGTTGAGTATGCTCAAGCGCGTAGCTGAGCCGGGTATTACCACTTTTGAACTGGATCGACTGGCTGAAGAACTCTGCCTTAAACGTAAGGCCCGTCCTGCTTTTAAGGGCTATAGTGGTTTTCCTGGCAGTCTCTGTGTGTCTCTGAATGAAGAGGTTGTGCACGGAATACCTTCACGTAAATGCAAACTAAAAAATGGAGATGTGCTCTCCATTGATTTCGGTGTTGAGTATAAGGGATTTTTTGGTGATTCAGCCATCAGTCTCCCTATCGGCCGAATAGACCAACAACGCCAGAACCTGTTGAATGCAACTGATCAGTCTCTGGCCCTGGCCATCGAGCAGGTTCAGGTAGGAAACAGGATCGTTGACATCTCGAGAGCAGTACAGAACCATGTGGAGCCTCTTGGGTATTCAGTCGTGCGCCAGTTTGTTGGTCATGGAATTGGACGGTCCCTCCATGAGGGCCCTGAGATCCCTAACTTTGTGAGTGATGGGCAATCCCCTCGTCTTCAGGAGGGAATGGTTCTGGCTATAGAGCCCATGGTCAACTTGGGTACTGGAAAAGTAAAGGTTCTCAGAGACGGATGGACAGTTGTCACAGCCGACAAGAAATGCTCAGCCCATTTTGAGCATTCTGTCGCTTTGACTGCAGATGGTCCGTTGATACTCAGTAGTCGCAAAGAATTCATCAGTTAAAAAAATAATGCTTCTCTTTTGTTGAGAGGTGTATTATAAATAAATTTTTTTTGTTTGAAATATAAAAAGTCGGGAGAGTCCATGGCAAAGGAAGAAGCCATTGTCGTTGAGGGTACCATAGTTGAGCCTTTGCCCAACGCAATGTTTCGTGTTGAGCTTGATAATGGCCATAGAGTGTTGGCTCATATCTCAGGTAAAATGCGTATGCATTTTATTAAGATTCTTCCTGGTGACCGAGTTACCGTAGAATTGTCACCGTATGACCTGACCCGTGGTCGCGTGACGTTCCGGGCCAAGAAATAAAAACTTAAGAAGAGAGCTAGACTGGTATGAAAGTACGTTCTTCAGTTAAGAAAATATGCAGTGAATGCAAGGTGTTCAAGCGTAATGGTGTTGTTCGTGTGAGCTGTAAAGTTAAGAAACACAAGCAGCGTCAGGGATAAGGCGATAATCGTCTGTCTTGGTGGCGTTCACCTTACATTTAAGAGTTTTGGTTTTTTAAGGAGATGAATTAGTGGCTCGTATAGCAGGTGTTGACCTTCCCAAAAACAAGCACATGGATCGCGCCCTGACCTATATTCATGGGCTCGGCCTCACATCAGCACGCAAGATACTTGATCGTGTTGATCTGCCCTATACCATGAACAGTGACGATCTTGGCGGTGACGACATTAATCGTATCCGTAAGATTCTTGAAAGCGACTTTATGGTTGAGGGTGATCGACGTCGTGAGGTGTCCATGGACATCAAGCGATTGACTGACCTTGGCTGTTATCGTGGCCGACGTCATCGCATGGGGCTGCCCTGTCGCGGTCAGCGGACTAAGACCAATGCACGGACCCGTAAAGGTCCTCGTCGCGGTGCTGCGGCCCGTAAATAGAAACAGGATAAGGTAAAGCTATGGCTGGTGGAAAGCGTGCTCCGGCACGGACAAAAAAGAAGGTCAAAAAGAACGTGCCCGAGGGCATTGTCTTTATTTATTCAACGTTTAATAATACGATTATTACCATCTCCGACAAGCAGGGGAATGTTATCTCCTGGTGCAGCGCTGGAGTGCTCGGGTTCAAGGGCTCTCGAAAGAGTACCCCCTTTGCCGCTCAGAATGCTTTGGCCGAAGCCAGCAAAAAGGCAGTTGAGCATGGTATGCGTAAGGTTGAAGTGAAATGCAAGGGACCAGGGCCTGGTCGTGAGTCTGCCCTCAGGGCTTTGGCCACGAGCGGCTTTGAAGTGTCTCGCATCTCTGATGTGACACCGCTTCCCCATAATGGATGTAAACCTCCCAAGCGTCGTCGAGTTTGATTTCCGGCGGAGATTTTAAGTATCGTAATCAATTTTCAGTAGACGGAGGCCTCAGTGGCTAGAAATGTTGGTGCAGCGTGTCGACGTTGCAGGCGTGAAAACCTAAAATTATATCTCAAAGGCGACCGCTGTTATTCAGATAAGTGTTCCTTTGAGCGTCGTGCTTTTGCTCCCGGTCAGCACGGTCAGGCCCGTTTTAAAAAGGTCTCTGATTATGCTCTGCAGTTGCGTGAGAAGCAGAAGGTCAAGAGTCTCTATGGTATGCTCGAAAGTCAGTTTCGTATCTTTTTTGCTAAAGCAGATAAGCAAAAGGGTGTTACCGGTGAGAACCTGTTGAACATGCTTGAGCGTCGTCTTGATAATGCCATGTTCCGTCTTGGGTTCGCTTCATCTCGAAACCAGGCTCGTCAGTTGGTTCGTCATAATCACGTCCTCATTAACGGTAAAAGAGTTAATATTCCCTCTTTTCAGGTTAACGTTGGTGATGAGATTTCTATTCGTGAGAAGAGTCGTGCCAATACCTTGATGAATGACAGCCTTGAGGCAGTTGCTCGTCGTGGGGTCCCCAGTTGGCTTGAGCTTGACAAGGATAATTTCAAGGCCTCTGTTAAGGCACTGCCTAATCGGGAAGAGATTACCATGCCGATCCAGGAGCAGCTCATCGTTGAGTTGTACTCTAAGTAAAGCTGGCGATTGATTAACCGGCTTTTGCGGAAGAATATTTTCTGCTTAATGGACCAGATTCAGTCACACAGTTGACACGCAGAGAAGGAAGCTCATGACAGAGACTACAGAAGAAAAAATTCCATTTTATCGGAACTGGAGTACCCTGATCCAACCCGAGAAAATTGAAATTGATAGTGCCAAACATACCGAATCGTATGGTAAATTTGTCTGCCAGCCTTTAGAGCGTGGTTTTGCCACTACAATAGCAAACTCATTACGCCGTATTCTCCTTTCATCTATTCAGGGAGCGACCATTACCACGGTCAAGATTGAAGGCGCCATGCATGAGTTTACCTCCATGGATGATGTTGTTGAGGATGTGAGTGAGATCATTCTGAACGTCAAGCAGGTTCGCCTCAAGTTGACCAGTGCTGATGCTCAGAAGGTGGTAATATCCAAAAAGGGCCCCGGTGTTGTCACTGCCGCTGACATTCAAGGTTCAGCTTTTGTAGAGGTGATGAATCCTGACCAGATTATCTGTACTGTTACTGCTGATAAGGAATTCCAGGCAGAGTTTACAGTGGAGTGGGGCAAAGGGTATCAGCCGGCTGAACAGCAGAATAAGGAAGAATTGACCATTGGTCAGATTCCCATTGATGCAATTTTTACCCCAATCAAGCGTATACAGTATGTTGTTTCTCAGGCCCGTGTCGGTCAGCAGACCGATTATGACAAGCTGACCCTTGAAATTGAGACTGATGGCAGTATCAAGCCCGAAAATGCATTGGCATATGCCGCCAAGATTCTCAAAGAGCAGTTAACCATCTTTATTAATTTTGATGAGGATGCTGCCGAACCTGTGCGTGACGAGAGTGAACAAAAAGAGGTTGAGCCTCTGAATCCTTATCTTGACAAACCGGTTGAAGATCTTGAATTATCAGTTCGATCCGCGAACTGCTTGAAGAATGCCGATATTAATTTTATAGGTGAGTTGGCCCAGAAGACTGATCAGGAAATGCTGAAGACCAAAAATTTTGGACGCAAGTCATTGAATGAGATCAAGGCTCTCCTGGGAGAGATGGGTTTGACTTTGGGATTGAAATTTGAGAGCTGGGTTCCTCCTGAAGTTGCCGAAAAGGACGAAGTTCAGGCTTGATCATAGAATGATCGTGTAAGAGCAATCACTAGATACACGTTGAGGATAGACAGATGAGACATAGAAAATCAGGCCGTAGACTCGGCCGTACCTCTGCCCATAAAAAAGCCATGCTTCGTAATATGGTGACCTCTCTTTTTGAGCATGAGCGTATTGTAACAACCACACCCAAAGCCAAAGAGCTGCGCAGGGTTGCTGATAAAATGATTACTCTTGCCAAGCGTGGTGATTTGCATGCCAAACGTCAGGCCTTGAGTTATATCCAGAGCAAAGATGTTGTGGCCAAGCTTTTTGGACAGATTCAGGAGCAGTATGCGGACCGTCAAGGCGGTTACACTCGCATTATTCAGACTGGTCCACGCAATGGTGATGCAGCCCCCATGGCCATTATTGAGCTTGTTGAGTATCAGGAGCAAATTGATGTTGAGGAAACGACTGAAAATTAATTGCTGCCGGTGAATAGTGTTGTAAACCGTCATGATCCTTTGTGTTCATGACGGTTTTTTTGTGCCCGGTACTCTCCGGTTTATTCCCTGTGCGTGCCGGGTCTTTTGTTATGAAGTATAAATTTTGATCATCAGGCGGATCGTTCCGCCTGGCATCCAAAAATGAGAATGTCATGAGTCATAAACAGGAATTTCCAGAGGGCATGGAGCCTTTAGGCAAGAAGGAATTTACCTTTTCGTGTCATTCCGGAGTGGAGTGTTTTACTCTCTGCTGTCGGAATGTTGATATGATCCTGTATCCGTATGATATCCTGCGACTGAAAAACTGTCTTGGTGTGGATTCGCAGTCCTTCATGCAAAAACATACCCGACTTGTGCAAGGTGTTCATCCTTATTTTCCAACGGTGATGCTGCGTTTGACAGAAGAGAAGGACTGTCCTTTTCTTGCCCCTGAAGGTTGTACTGTTTATCGGGATCGTCCATCAGCCTGTCGTACGTATCCCTTGGAGCGAGCGGTTGATCGAAATCCAGCGAAAGGGCGTGAGCAGGAATTTTATTTTTTGACTGACCACTCGTATTGCCTTGGACATAAGGAAAATGTTAATTATACCGTGAAGAGTTGGATCCGTGATCAGCGGTTGCATGATTTTAATGCAATAGCTGATCTGTGGACTGCGATGGATACGCTTTTTGCCACCAATCCTTGGCGCGGGGAGGGGGCAAATGGGCCGAAGCAGCAATTGGCATTCATGGTATGCTATGATATTGATGGCTTTCGTCAATTTGCAGAAGAGCAGGAACTGCCTGATCGTTTTCGTCTTGATAAGTCAACTCGGAAAAGAATTGTAAGTGATGATGTTGAACTCCTTAAATTTGGTTTTGAATGGTTAAAGCTGATTTTTGGTGGTCAGTCGTCTTTGTTGCCGAAATAATTGTATGGTTGTTCATGTTTCCTGTACTTGCAAAAAATGAAGACGTGTGGTAATAAAAAATGTTTAACAATCCGTCCTTTTGGGTCGGGTAGAGGGTAGAATCAGTAAAATACACACATCCCTAAACAAACTGGTGTTGTCCGGCGGCTGGAATGTCCACGCTTGGGTGATCTTATCGGGGATGGAGGATTAACCAGAACAAGGAGAAGTTCGATGGTAAATGTAAGCGTTAAAGACATGCTGCAGGCAGGGCTCCATTTCGGTCATCAGACCCGGCGTTGGAATCCTAAGATGAAGCCTTATATCTATGGGCCCCGTAACAGCATTTATATTATAAATCTGGATAAGACCAAACGTCTTTTTGATAAGGCCGCAGACTTCATTACCAGTGAAGTGTCCAAGGGTGGTACCGTGCTTTTTGTTGGGACCAAGCGTCAGGCTCAGTCTATTATCAACGATGAAGCCAAGCGTTGCGGAATGTTTTATGTGGATCATCGTTGGCTGGGTGGTATGCTCACAAATTTTCAGACCATTAAGAAAAGTGTCGATCGTTTGAAATCTATTGAGTCCATGCAGGCAGATGGTTCCATCAGCCGTTTCCCCAAAAAAGAGATTCTGCTCATGGAGAAAGAGCGAATTAAGCTTGAGAGAAATGTCGGTGGTATCAAAGACATGCGCGGACTTCCCAGTGTTGTCTTTGTCGTAGATCCCAAAAAAGAGGCCATTGGTGTTAATGAAGCGCGCAAATTGAATATTCCGGTTGTTGGCTTGACTGATACCAACTGTGATCCGGATGGTATTGATTACCTTATCCCCGGAAACGATGACGCTCTGCGCGCCATTCGTTTGATTTGTGGCAGTGTTGCTGATGCGGTACTGGCGGGACAGGCCGACCGTGACGGTGAAGATGCCTCAGATGAAGCCCTGGCCGCAGCCATGGCCGTCGAAGGCGAGGAAATGGCTGTCAAAGGTGACGAGCCCAAGGCCGAACCTGCTGCAGAATAAGTTTTAACCAGGTGCAGTTTGTCTGTGCCGGTTATAAGTTGATTTGATCGGGGCAGCCTGTGTGGCTAGCCCCGGTTGTGTTCCGGGCGAATATACAACCGTAGTCTGTGATTGTTGTCGCTCTTTGAACACCCATGATAGGTGTTTGCACAAGGAGAATTAAGGTGAAAATTACAAGTCAGATGGTCAAAGATCTCCGTGATCGGACCGCCGCAGGAATGATGGATTGCAAAAAGGCTCTCGGTGAAACTGAGGGTGATATGGAAAAAGCTGTTGATCTGCTTCGTCAGAAAGGTCTGGCTGTCGCTGCTAAACGTGCTGGTCGAGCCACCAGTGAAGGAGTGATCGAGACCTATGTTCACGCTGGCGGCAAACTTGGTGTCATGGTTGAGGTTAACTGTGAATCTGATTTCGTGGCCAAGACCGATACATTTATTGAGTTTGCCCGTGATATTGCCATGCATGTGGCAGCTGCCGCACCTGTGGCCCTGTCTCGCGATGAAGTGTCTGAGGATATTGTGAATCGTGAAAAGGCAATATACATCCAGCAAGCCCTTGACGCTGGTAAGCCACAGGAAATTGCCGAAAAAATGGTTACCGGTAAGCTTGACAAGTTTCTTGCCGAGATTTGTCTGCTTGAACAGAAATTCATTAAGAATCCTGATATGACTATCCAGGCAATGCTTACTGAGCTTGTTGGTAAGATGGGAGAAAATATCTCCATCAAACGTTACGCACGTTTCCAGATCGGCGCTTGATATTATGCTGTATACCGGCCGTTGGAATCTTATTCCAACGGCCGGATTGTTGTTTGCGGCCCCGCCTCTTTCTCCTTCGGGCCCATTTTTCTCTTCCCTGAGTCCCCCTGTCAGTTCTAATGAGGTGTTCCGTCATGTCTATTCGGTATAAACGAGTCCTTTTGAAACTCAGTGGCGAGGCCCTGATGGGTGATGATGCCTATGGGATCAGCGCTGCGGTTTTGGATTATATCTCCAAAGAAGTGAAAGAGATCGTGGCATTGGGAGTTGAGCTTGGTATAGTTATAGGTGCTGGTAATATTTTTCGTGGAGTTGCTGGGGCCAGTCAGGGTATGGATCGGAGTACCGCGGATAACATGGGTATGTTGGCCACGGTTATGAATAGTCTGGCCCTGCAGGATGCCCTGGAAGCCAGTGGCATTGACACCCGTGTGCAGTCGGCTATTCCCATGCGTACTGTTTGTGAACCGTATATTAAGCGCCGTGCAGTGCGGCATCTGGAAAAGGGCAGGGTTGTCATATTTGCCGCTGGGACCGGTAATCCTTTTTTTACGACGGATTCAGCAGGTGTTCTCAGGTCCTTGGAGATCAATGCAGATCTGGTTATAAAGGCGACCAAAGTTGATGGTGTCTACGACAAAGATCCTGTCCTGCACGTTGACGCAGTACGTTATGAGCACCTGACCTATGATGAAGTTCTGCGTAAAGATCTTCGGGTCATGGATGGGGCAGGTATCGCCCTGGCTCGGGAAGAGATGAAACCGATTATGGTCTTGAATATGATGCAGCCTGGTACTATCCGCAAAGGGATCTGTGGTGAGTCCGTGGGCAGTCTGATTAGCGGTTGAGAAATAAAGAGAGTAAGGGGGAGCGTGCCATGAGTGAAGTGGTTTTAGAGATGATCGAGAAGATGGAAAAGAGTGTCGAGAATTTCCGGCAGGAGTTGTCCAAGGTTCGTACCGGCAGGGCATCCCTCGGTCTTGTCGACAATATCACTGTCGATGCCTATGGCTCTCCTTTGCCGATTAACCAAGTGGGGACACTGACGATACCTGAGAGCAGAATGATCGCCATTCAGCCCTGGGACCCACAGATGCTTGGTGCTATTGAAAAGGCGATCCTTAAATCCAGTATTGGTTTAACACCCATGAATGACGGCAAGGTCATTCGCCTCACCATTCCTCAATTGACGGAAGAAAGACGCAAGGATCTTGTTCGTCAGGTTAAAAAAATTGCTGAAGAGTTTCGAGTGGCTGTCCGCAATGTTCGACGCGAGGCCATCGATACCCTGAAAAAACAGAAGAGTAATAAGGAAATCTCTGAGGATGATTTGTTTAAGATGCAAGATGATGTTCAGAAGGAGACCGACACCTTTGTCAAACTGATCGATGAGGCGACCGCAGCCAAGGAAGAAGAGGTGATGGAAGTCTGATGGACCGCCATTGGATTGTGAAACCTGCTCGAACTGTTTTGATCGGGGTAGAATAAAGCAAATGACACGCCATGCTGAGATAGATCTGACCCGAATCCCCTGTCATGTGGCCATTGTAATGGATGGTAATGGCCGTTGGGCAGAGCAACGTCATCAGCCTCGTCTCTTTGGCCATCGAGCAGGTGTGGAATCAGTGCAGGACGTAGTTGCTGCTGCGTCCGAGCTTGGTGTGCAGGTTCTCACTCTTTACGCTTTCTCCTCGGAAAACTGGAAGCGGCCTGTTGCTGAGGTCGGTGGCCTGATGTCGCTGCTCAAGACGTTCCTGGTCAAAGAGCTGGATAAAATGCTCAATAATAATGTGCGCCTGACCTGCATGGGCGATTTGCCCAGATTGCCTTCAGAAGTACGCAGTACTCTTGAACAGAGTATGGCAGCAACAGCAGGCAACAGTGGTTTGACTCTTAACCTGGCCCTCAGTTACGGCGGGCGGGCTGAGATCATCCAGGGGGTGCAGCGTATTGCCCGGCAATGTCTGGCTGGCCAACTGAGCCCAGAGGCCATAGACGAAGAGGTGATCGATGCTCATCTCTATTCTGCTGGTCTACCAGACCCTGACCTGCTGATCCGTACAGGCGGAGAGGCCCGCTTGTCTAATTTTCTCCTCTGGCAGGCGTCCTACGCTGAGATACTTTTCAGTCCCATTATGTGGCCCGATTTTCGTCGACGGGCCTTTGTGGATGCCATTGTGGACTTTCAGGGACGTGAACGTCGATTTGGCAAGACTGGCGCTCAACTCCGGGCGGGATGAATCATGAACCGCCTCCTTCCAGGATTACTACTTGCCGCTCTCTGGGTCTTTCTTCTTCTTAAAGGGCCTGCACTGCTTGTGAGTCTGGTTGTCCTTCTCATTGCAGCCTTTGGCGGTTTTGAGTACGCGCGTATGGCCCTGCCTCAATCCGGGATTTTTGAACGCCTGTTGCTGCAGTTGGCTATTTTCTTCCCGGTTGCTCTCACCGCTGTTCTGCCAGGTACTGGTTTGGGCGTTGGCCTCTTTCTCTCCTTTTTCTTATTGGTGATCTTCACTCTTGTTCGTTATCCCAAGGCGATTGATGCAGGGGGGGACCTTGCCCGTATGGTTCTGGGGGTTGTCTATGTTGGGTTGCTCTCATCACATCTTCTGCTCCTGACAGGCCTTCCCGATGGACCGCTCTGGCTCCTGCTCCTGACCATGGCGACTGCCGGGTCTGATTCGGCCGCTTATTATTGCGGACGCGCCTTTGGGCGTCGTAAGCTTTGCCCTTTTGTCAGCCCCAAGAAAACAGTCGAAGGGGCTGTGGGTGGCGTGGCTGGTGGACTCGTTGCAGTTTTGATAGCAAGTGCGATTATTTTACCAGAGGTCAAATGGTCAATGTTGGTCCCACTCATGGGGGTATTGATCGTGATAGGGATCATCGGTGATCTGTGTGAGTCGATCCTCAAGCGTTCAATGCAGGTCAAGGATTCAGGTACCTTGCTTGCCGGTCATGGCGGGGTGCTTGACCGGCTTGATTCCTTATTGTTAACTGCACCCTTTCTTTACTATTTCCTGATGATGGGGCTGGGGTCATGAAACAACTGTCATTACTTGGGTCCACAGGCTCCATCGGTCGTAATGTCCTTGATGTGGTACGCCGTTTTCCCGATCAATTCAGTGTAGCGGCCCTTGCCGCAGGTCGTAACGTTGAATTGTTGGCCGAACAGGTGGTGGAATTTAAGCCGGATTTGATTTCGGTTATGGATGAGTCCTCGGTAGAGGATTTACAGGCGAGACTTCCCCGCGAATACAGGCAGCGAATAGTCTGGGGTAGTCAGGGCAACCAGGAGGTGGCGGCCATGGGCGGGGCCGACATGACGATTTCCGCGATCGTTGGTGCCGCCGGATTGTTACCGACACTTGCGGCGATAGAAGCTGGTAAGGATATTGGTCTGGCAAATAAGGAGACCCTGGTCATGGCCGGTAAACTGGTCATGGATGCGGTCAATCGCAAGCAGGTCCGCCTGTTGCCCATTGATTCTGAGCACAGCGCAATTTTTCAGGCCCTTGAGGCAGGGCGTCGACAGGATGTGGCCAAAATTATTCTGACTGCCTCGGGTGGCCCATTTCGTACCAAAAACCTTGAGGCGCTGGCAACCGCAACGCCAGCCCAGGCATTGAACCATCCAAATTGGGAAATGGGGCAGAAAATATCTATTGATTCTGCAACATTAATGAATAAAGGGCTTGAGGTGATCGAGGCCCGCTGGCTTTTCGATGTCCCTGTGGATACCATTGAGGTTGTTGTCCACCCTCAGTCTGTGGTTCATTCGCTGGTTGAGTTCCAGGATGGTTCTGTCGTGGCACAGCTTGGGATACCCGATATGCGCATTCCCATTGCCTACGCCCTGACGTATCCCAAACGTCTCCCCCTGGCCTTACAATCTCTGCAGTTGTCACAATGCGGGAACCTTGAATTTCATGCTCCGGATTATGATCGTTTTCCGGCTCTGGGGCTTGCGTTTGGTGCCATTCGTGATGGTGGCATTCTGCCCGCAGTGCTCAACGCTGCCAATGAGGTGGCGGTCGCCGCTTTTCTTGCTGGTGATATTTCATTTCCGGCTATTGCTGAAACTGTGGCCGCTGTTCTTCAGCAAGTCAGAAAGGGGAGTGAACAAATTCTTGATGATATTTTATCTGCCGATGCCAAGGCCCGGCAGGTTGCCCGTGAACTGATCGTTGCTTCGGCCGTTTCCTGATTATTATTTTGTGAATCTATTATGAATACCGCTTTTTCTTTTATTCTGGTTCTGGGCCTGCTCATCTTTGTGCATGAGCTTGGTCATTTTCTTTTTGCTAAACTCTTCCGGATCCGGGTGCTTAAATTTTCTCTGGGCTTTGGTCCTAAAGTGTTCGGTCGAGTGATTGGTGAGACCGAATATCTGATCAGTGCCTTTCCCTTAGGCGGTTACGTCAAGATGTTTGGTGAGCATCCAGATGAGCAGGAGATGGCATCTGTGGATCGCAAGGCCTCTTTTGCCCATAAATCTGTTTGGGAGCGGTTCTTTGTGGTCTTTGCCGGCCCTCTTTTTAATCTCCTCTTCGCGGTATTTCTCTTTTTTGTGATTTTCCTCAGTATGGGGCTACCCGAATCCGGAGACACGACCCGGATCGGTCAGGTCACCGCAGAATCTCCAGCGGCTGCAGCCGGGCTGATGGCAGGTGATGAAATCATAGCCATTAATGATCGTACGGCCCACAGCTGGCTGGATGTGATTGAGAGTGTCAAGGAGAGTCGTGGAGAGCCCATTCGTTTGCGTGTATTGCGTGCGGAGGGTTCTGAGTTTGAGTTACTGGTGATTCCTCAGATGGATAGCGCCAAAAACATTTTTGGCGAAGTAACCGAGGAACGATTTATGATCGGCATCGTCAAGGCCGATGAGTTGATCTATACAGAAGTAGGCCCTGTGCGGGCCTTGACTGCTGCCGCTACGCAAACTTGGGTTTTTATCTCCTTGACTCTTATGGGTCTGTTCAAGATTATTCAGCAGGTGGTGCCGGCCTCTGAATTGGGTGGGCCAATCCTGATTGCCCAGCTGGCCGGACAGCAGATGCAGGCAGGTTGGGTCAATTTATTTTATTTTATGGGCCTCTTGAGTGTCAATCTTGGTATTTTGAATCTTCTGCCTATCCCTGTCCTTGACGGGGGACACCTGGTCTTCCTGAGCATTGAGGCTATTCGGCGCAAACCTCTGGGAGAAAGACCGCAGATCATAGCTCAACAGATAGGCATTGCCTTGCTCGGGAGCCTGATGATTTTTGTTTTTTACAATGATATAATGAGGATCTTCGGTTCGTGAGTGCAGATGGTCCTGTGATTCTGGCATTGGACACAGCCACCCGTTGCTGTGCTGTTGCCTTGACCACGGGGAATGTGACAACTGGTACCATCCTTGGCCGTCTGTCTCTTAACAGCCGCGTGACTCATTCCCGTCGTCTGCTGGCGGCTGTGGACTGGTTGATGCTTGAGGCGGGACTGACCTGGACGGATCTGGATGGCCCCGCCCCGGGGCTCCGGCCCGGCCGGTTTTTCTGCGCCGGGTTCGGCCTTTCCCCTGGCAAAGGGCTCCGGGCGGGCGCCCAACTCGCCCTCTTCGGGGGGTTCACACTGGGTGCCTTTGCGCAGCACGTTTGGTGCGACGCGTCGATGTCTGCTGGGTGTCGCTGCCGGCGAAAC
>JACNLK010000074.1 GCA_014381505.1 Candidatus Desulfatifera sulfidica
GAGGCGGGGAGGATCCTGGAATGAGTCTTAGGCCAGAGACCTTGGGGCTGCTCCTTGCCGGTGGGGTGGGCAGTCGCCTCAATCTCCTTGTTGAGAGCCGAGCCAAACCGGCTGTACCTTTTGCCGGGCTCTATCGGATTATTGATTTCAGTTTGAGTAATGTCATGAATTCCGGCCTGACTCGGGTAGGGGTCCTGACACAGTATAAACCTTTGTCGCTGATGAGACATCTTGGTCTGGGCGAGGCATGGGATTTGACCGGACGGAGCCGTGGGGTGAAAATTTTGCCTCCGCGCACCGGCTTCAGGGACTCTGACTGGTATCAGGGGACGGCTGATGCTGTGCGGCAGAACCTGGATTTTCTTGAGGCCAACCCCGCGGATGAGGTGCTGATTCTCTCCGGTGACCACATCTATAACATGGACTTTCATGCCATGCTCGAATACCACCGTTTTAAACGGGCAGACGTGACCGTGGCGATGATGGTGGTTCCCAAAAGTGAGATACATCAGTTTGGTGCCGGGATCATTGATCGTGACAACAGGATTATTGATTGGGAGGAGAAGCCCGAGCAGCCCCGTACGAATCTGGCCTCCATGGGCATCTATGTCTTTGATCGCGATTACCTGCTCGAAACCCTGGCCCATGACCGGGAGGAGGTCGATTTTGGCAATCATATTTTACCCCGTGCCATGGCCCAGAATAATGTCTTTGCCTATCCCTTTTATGGATTCTGGCGAGACGTGGGCACGATCCAAGCCTATTGGGAGGCCAATATGGAGTTGTTGCACTCCAGGAGCGGATTGAGCCCCGAGCAATGGGGTGTGCGGACCAATGTTGAGGCCGAAGGGAGATTGGGAGACCGGGCTCCGGCGGCCTATGGAGGAGAGGCAGTTGTTCAGAGTTCAATGATTTCAGCAGGTTGCAAGATTCGTGGAACTGTGGTGAATTCAATCCTTGCTCCAGGGGTTGTGGTTGAAAGAGGAGCCGAGGTTCGGGATTCGATCCTTTTTGCCGACTGTGTCGTTGGTCAGGATGCCAGGGTTGATCTGGCCATCTTTGATAAACGGGTCAAGGTTGGTGTGGAGGCTGTTATCGGGCATGGCAAGCGTGATGCCCAGGTCAGCAAGCGGTATCCGACACATCTCTATACGGGTATTACCCTGGTTGGGAAGGAGGCGGTGATCCCGGCTGGTCTGGTGGTGGGACGTAATTGTATTATTGGCGCTAAAAAAGTAGAAAATGAATATCCGGGAACAGTGATCAGTGATGGGGAATCGGTCTGAGTAGAACCCGTCCTGGCCAGGGAAAATCGTTGCTTTTTGATTCATCTCAGGTAATATTGCGCCAGATTTATTTTCCTCATTAAACAGAGGGGTGGAATTCCTGGTGAATTCTGTTTTTTTAGTCAGTTATATGTGGTCCCGTAGCTCAGCAGGATAGAGCGCCAGATTCCTAATCTGGGTGTCGCAGGTTCGAATCCTGCCGGGATCACCATTGGAATGGAAAGGGATTGCAGAGTTGTTCTGCAGTCCCTTTTTTCCTTTGGTATCAATATGTAAGGTGTCAGTGTTGTTGGTCTCGTGCTTGGGTTATGTCAACCAGGAAATGTGAATGTGCGAGATGTTATCCATCGGAGATCAGGGGTAATAGAATGACATGTTGTATTTTTTTGTATAATTTCTGTATAATACTCTGACAACGTTTAGCTTTATTCTTCGATACGTTTGGGATGGAAATGTCGAGTCAACCAATAAAGACAGTCTCTGAGGGTGCAGTGGAACACAATAAAATACCTTCAGGAGCCTCCGCTCATCACAGGGAAACCAAGGCAGGCGCTTTCCCTGATGATGTTGATCCTTTGCTGGAAAGTCTGCTGGCTATGGCCAGATTCCATGGTCGGGCGTTAACCCGTGATGCAGCCCTCTCCGGACTCCCCCTGGAACACCAGTCACGTCTTACCCCCGCTCTTTTTTCCCTGGCAGCGAAACGTGCCGGGCTGGCCTGCAATATCGTCCACCGGCCGCTCGAGAAACTCAATTCCCATCTTTTCCCCACTGTTCTCCTGCTGCATGATCAGGAGGCCTGTGTACTTCTCAGCTGGAGCGAGGATGGCAACAGCGGAAAGGTGATTTTACCTGAGCTGGGAGAGGCTGAGGTTGAGCTGACCAGAGAAGAGCTGGTTTCCCGATACAGCGGTGCGGCTATCATGGCAAGGCCGCGGTATACCTTTGATGCCCGGTCTCCGGAGGTGGGAAAGGTTCAGGGCCGTCACTGGTTCTGGGGTGCTTTGGCGGAAAACCTGCCCCTCTACCGGGACGTTCTGCTCTCCGCCTTTCTGATCAGCCTGTTTGCCGTGGCCCTGCCCCTGTTTATCATGAATGTCTATGATCGGGTGGTCCCCAACCATGCCTTTGATACGCTATGGGTCCTGGCTGCCGGCGTCACCATGGTCCTGGTGGCTGATGTGACGGCTCGCACCATGCGGGGATATTTTCTTGATCTGGCCAGCAGTCGGGTGGACGTGAAGCTCTCTGCCTATATCATGGAGCGGGTTCTTGGCATTCGTATGGAAAACCGGCCCATCAGTGCCGGTTCATTTGCCGCCAACCTGCGTTCTTTTGAAACGGTGCGCGATTTCATCACCTCGGCTACGGTTACGGCCTTCATCGATCTTCCCTTTTCCCTGGTGTTTATCCTGGTGATTGCCTGGATTGCCTGGCCCGTTATTTTGCCCATCCTGGCAGGTATGCTGCTTGTGCTCCTCTTCGGACTGACTGTCCAGAAAAAGATGCACGCCCTTTCCGAGACGACCTACAGGGCAAGCGCCCAGCGCAACGCCACGCTGATTGAAAGTCTGGTGGGGCTGGAGACGATCAAGACTCTTGGCGCCGAAGGGGTGATGCAGCGAAAATGGGAATCGTCCGCCGCCTTTCTTGCCCGCACCGGTGCACGGCTGCGCCTGCTTTCTTCTTCCACTCAGAACAGCACCATCTGGACTCAGCAGCTGGTTACGGTGGCGGTCATTATCACCGGGGCCTATCTCATCGCCAAAGGACAGCTCTCCATGGGCGGTCTCATCGCCTGCACCATGCTTTCCTCACGGGCCATGGCACCCATCGGCCAGGTGGCCGGACTGCTCACCCAGTATCACAATGCCACAACAGCCCTCACGTCCCTGAATGAGATCCTTAAAAGCGATGTTGAACGGCCCGATGAAGCGCAGTTTATTTCTCGGGACGCCTTTCAGGGAGCCATTGAGTTCAAGGATGTCAGCTTTACCTATCCCGGTCAGGAAATGAGTGCCCTGCGCAATGTTTCCCTGAGCATCAAACCTGGCGAACATGTGGCCATTCTGGGGCGGGTGGGTTCAGGGAAGACGACCCTGCAGAAGCTCATTCTTGGTCTGTACCAGCCGAGTTCCGGTTCGGTGCTCATTGATGGGATTGACCTGCGCCAGATTGATCCTGCGGAACTTCGCCGCCAGGTCGGATACGTCCCGCAGGATGTGACCCTTTTTTATGGAACCCTGCGTGACAACCTGACCATGAGCATGCCGGCGGCCAACGACGGCGCAGTCCTGGCCGCAGCCGATCTCTGCGGCATTCTCGATTTTGTCAATACCCATCCCCAGGGATTTGATATGATGGTGGGTGAACGGGGCGAATCTCTTTCCGGCGGCCAGCGTCAGAGAGTGGCCTTGGGGAGAGCCCTGATCACAGAGCCGCCCATCCTGCTGCTGGATGAGCCCACAGGCTCCATGGATCATTCCAGTGAGGATGAAATTAAGAAGGGTCTACAAACTTATTCAGTAGGGAAGACCATGTTTATCATCACCCATCGTACCTCCCTGCTGGAACTGGTGGATCGACTCATCGTTATCGATTCCGGCCGTATTGTGGCGGACGGGCCCAAGGCTCAGGTGGTGGAGGCGTTGCGTCACGGACGCATCGGGAAGGGGGCATGATCGGACGACTTCTTGATATCTTCCTAAAAAAAAGACTTCCGTTGCGACCCGATGGCAACCAGGATTGGGCTGCGGATGCGGATTGGGCCCACATGGAGCAGGAACCCCTGCGAGCCCGAGCCCTCTTGTATTTTATTGTTCTTGTTCTTGCGGCCCTGGTCGTCTGGGCCGCCTTTGCAGAGATCGATGAGATCACCCGCGGGCAAGGGAAGGTGATTCCTTCAAGCCAGATCCAGATCGTGCAATCTGTGGACGGAGGTATAGTCTCAGAGATTCTGGTCGAGGAGGGGGAAACGGTGACTCAGGGCCAGATGCTGTTGCGTATTGACTCAACCCGCTTCCTTTCTTCCCTGCGGGAGAACCGCTCTCAGTACCTTGTCTTGCAGGCAAAGGCTGAGCGTTTGAAGGCCTTGTCGGAAGGGCG